>NZ_RQVH01000001.1:0-143717 GCF_003992185.1 Veillonella sp. CNR 79/14
GTTATAAACTATCTAAAGAATATCCCGAACTGTATAAGTCTTGGGAAAGTTCTATGAATCAATTAAATTATGAAACTAAAGATTTTGAACTATCTTTTTTTCATATGCTTAATATGATACAATTCCATCCCTATACTCGTTCAGATTTAGTGAATAGTTTAAAACTATTCATACCGATATTAAAGAATATCAGAAATATAGTAGCCCATGAAATTGCTACTATTACTCAAGAGGATATACGTGGAGCTAGTAAAGGCAAAGACTGCCAAGAAATCTTAGCTAATATGCGTTCTATGATGGAACAATATATGAATATTCCAAAGCCACAGTTAAAGCTAGTGTATATCTTAATAAATGATAAAATCATACAGTATTTTGGACTGATGAAATAATTTCCTATACGTATTTTTTATAGTCCATAAAAGCTTTTATATATAATCGACGATATCTGGATTAAGGGTCGTATATGATATACTAGTTATGTAATATGAATTCTATCTTTCACAAGGAGGAACGACATGTCATCCATTGCTATTATTGGTGGTACCGGTGTGTACGACCCAAATATGTTTGAAACTATGACGGAATCTTCGCTTATGACGCCCTATGGTGAGATTCACTATGTATGCGGTACGTATGAAGGCAAGACGGTATATTTCTTAGCTCGTCATGGTCGAGATCATTCGATTCCACCGCACAAGATTAATTATCGTGCCAATATTTGGGGCCTTAAGAAATTAGGTGTTAAATTCATCGTATCTACTACAGCAGTAGGTTCTTTGGATGAGAACTTTGGACCGGGTCATTTTGTGTTGACCGACCAATTCCTAGACTTCACTAAAAACCGTGTGAATACCTTCTACGAAGGCGGCGATCGTCCGGTGGCGCATGTGGATGTGACAGAACCATATAGCCCTGAGTTGCGAGGTATTGTAGAAAGCGCAGCTAAATCCTTAGGCTTAACGGTTCACAATGGTGGAACTTACGTATGTACAGAGGGCCCTCGCTTTGAATCTCCGGCTGAAATCCGCATGTATGCTATGTTAGGGGGTCAAACAGTGGGTATGACAAATGTACCGGAAGTGACCTTAGCGAATGAAGGGGAAATGGCATATATGACAATTTCCATGGTCACAAACTACGCAGCAGGTATTTCTGAATCTGCTTTGACCCATGGCGAAGTGGTAGACATGATGCAACAAATGGCAGAACAATTGCAATCCCTTGTTAAAGAAGTTATTAAAGGCATCGATGTGAATGCAGACTATCCAGCGCATCATCGTATGGCTGAATATGGTGGCTTTCAATTATAATCTATGGTGAAGAATCTAAAAGGAGAACTCCAATGCAATCTTTAATTCGAGATATTTCATTAGCCGCTGAAGGTCGTAAAAAAATCGACTGGGTAGCTAATTTCATGCCTACTTTGAACACATTAGGGGACCGTTTTGAAAAAGAGCAAACTTTCAAAGGTCAAACTATCGTTGTGTCCGTCCATTTAGAGGCGAAAACTGCGTACTTATCTACGGTGTTGCAACGTGGTGGTGCAGATGTGATCGTTACAGGTTCCAACCCATTGTCTACGCAAGATGATGTGGCAGCAGGACTGGTAGATATGGGCTTAACTGTATATGCTTGGTACAATTGTACAGACGAAGAGTATACGATGTTCCTGAACAAAGCACTGGATCATAAACCTCATATCATCATCGATGACGGTGGAGATTTAGTAAGCTTGTTACATACAACACGAACTGATGCAAAAGAACGTTTGTTGGGCGGTAGTGAAGAAACCACAACAGGTGTACACCGTTTGAAAGCTTTGGCTGAAGCGGAACAGTTGACATTCCCAATGATCGCTGTTAACGATTCTAATTGTAAGTATTTATTTGACAATCGCTATGGTACTGGCCAATCTGTTTGGGATGGTATTATGCGCACTACGAACTTAACTGTAACAGGTAAAAATGTGGTGGTTGCTGGTTACGGCTGGTGCGGTAAAGGCGTGGCACTTCGTGCAAAAGGCTTGGGGGCTCACGTATATGTCACAGAAGTAGATCCAATTAAAGCAATCGAGGCTGTATTCGATGGTTTCAAAGTATTGCCAATGGTGGAAGCTGCTAAAATTGGCGATATTTTCTGTACGGTCACAGGCTGTAAAGACGTTATTACAGAAGAACACTATGCCGTGATGAAAGACCGCGCTGTACTTTGTAATGCAGGCCATTTCGATTGCGAAGTGAATGTAAAAGATTTAGAAGCAATGGCTGTATCTCATGAACGAGTACGTCAAAATATCGAAGCCTACCATATGCAAGACGGTCGTCAATTGTATGTACTAGCAGAAGGTCGACTTGTGAACTTAGCAGCAGGGGATGGACATCCAGCAGAAATTATGGACTTGTCCTTTGCTATGCAGGCATTAGCGGCGGAGTACATCATACATCATGGCGCAGATATGGCAGATGATGTGCATGTATTACCATATGAAGTAGACGCAGAAATTGCGAAATTGAAATTACAATCCATGGGCTATGACTTAGATACGTTAACACAGGAACAATACGATTATTTGTATACTGTGAATTAATAGTGGTGAAAATTTAATGATACTAAGTAAATAAAAGTTCAACTGTGTTAAACTGGCGATGAAAATGCTAACTTTCGTCGCCAGTTTTAATATGCCTAAGTAGTAGATTGGATCATATTTCTAAAAGAATATAATTGCTATCAGAACCTATCTATTCCTATATTTGCTATTCAAAAAAGATATTTGTCTACTGTATAAATACAAAAATAAGAAAAAGATGCGCTGTGGGTTTACTAAATAAACTCATAACTAAATTCTTATATTTATATTTGACAAACTACTCATGTTACATTCATAATAGGAAAGCATAGATTTTCTATAGAATAATCACTTATTCTTTATAGTGGTAAAGTAAAAAAGATAACAGTGACTTTCACAGTAAGAAAATCCAAATGAGGAGTTTTTAAGAAGGAAGGGTGTAACATGAAAAAATCCATGTTCAAACGTGCACTAGCATTGGGTGCTACAGCTATTTTAGCCGCAGCGATCGCTGGTTGCGGTGGCAATAGTTCATCAACAAACAATGCAAATGAAGCAAAAGTAGCTTTACTGACAACTACGTCTGGCGCGGCAGCTGCCTATGGTGAATCTATTAAGAATGGTGCAGAGTTAGCGGTAGCACAAATTAACGCAGATGCTAACAATGTAAAAATTAATTTGTTAGTGGAAGATACAAAAGGTGACAAAAATGAAGCCATCAATGCGATGAACAAAGTGATTGCTAAAGATAAAGTCGTAGCTGTCATCGGACCTATGTTATCTGGTGAAATGATGGCGGCAGGACCGATTGCTAACAAAAATAAAGTCGTAGCATTGGGTACTTCTACAACTGCAGAAGGCATCACTGATATCGGAGATTACATTTTCCGTAATGCTGTACCAGAATCTTTGGCAGTAGATGCAGCAATTCGTCAATCTCATAAAGTATTAGGTTTCAAAACAGCAGCGATTATGTATTCCAACAACAATGACCAAATGGTTTCTGTAAACAATACAGCGAAAAAAGCATTGGAATCTGAAGGGGTTCAAATTGTAGCGACAGAAACATTTGCTGATAAAGATACAGATTTCTCTGCACAGTTGACTAAAATTCAACAAGCAAAACCTGATATCATCATCGTTGCATCCTTGTACCAAGAAGGTGCATTGATTATGAAAAAAATGCGTGAACTTGGCATGAACCAACCAGTGGTAGGTTCCAATGGTTTCAACAGCCCAGCGTTCATTAAAAATGCTGGCGCTGCTGCTGATGGTGCTATCGTTGGTACACCTTGGTTCCCTAACAAAGATGACCAAAAAGTTCGCGACTTCCGCAAAGCTTATGTAGAAAAATATGGTCATGAACCAGATCAATTTGCAGCACAAGCATATGATGCTGTATTCTTGTACGAAGCAGCTTTAAAAGCAGCAGGTTCTACAACAGATCGTGAAAAATTCCGTAACGCCTTAAAAGGCATTACAGACTTCGTAGGGGTAACTGGTAAATTCCAATTCAACGAAAAACGTGATCCATCTATGGAAGTTCAAGTTTTACAAATTAAAAACGGTCAGTTCGACGCATTACAAAAATAGGAGTTACACGATGTTTTTACAGCAATTAGTGAATGGCCTTACTTTAGGCAGTCTCTATGCAGTATTAGCAATCGGATTGACACTGGTTTTTGGTGTGTTGAACATCATCAACATGGCTCACGGAGGCATCTTTATGATAGGTGCCTTCGTGGGTTTATTTATGGTGACAGTCTTTGAAGCTAATATCTTCGTAGCCATCCTTGTGGCTATGCTCGTAGGGGCAATTCTTGGATATTTGTTAGAGTTTGTGGCACTTCGTCCACTTCGTAAGAAAAATGTATCCCATTTGGCGCCATTGATTTCCACAATTGGCGTATCTATTTTTATTGAAAGTATAGCCTTGCTTGTATGGGGCCCACAAACACGTTCTTTCCCACCAGATTTTATTGGTGGACTTATTGATTTTGGTATGTTCAAAATCTCTATGGTTCAAATCATTGGTCTTGGCGTATCTATTGTGTTAATGTTGATTTTAAATGTACTCATTAAAAAAACTAAAATCGGTAAAGCCATTCGTGCTGTATCCTTGAGTACGGAAACTGCATCTCTATTGGGTATTAACCCTACTTTGGTTATTTCTGTAACAGTGATGCTCGCTTCTGCGTTAGGTTCTGCAGCTGGTGTATTAGTTGGCTTATCTTTCGATGCCGTAGAGCCTATGATGGGTGTTGTCATCGGATTTAAAGGATTAGCTGTATTAATCCTGGGTGGTCTTGGAAATATTACCGGTGCCATGGTAGGTGGATTCATCTTAGGTGTATCTGAAGTATTCTCTGTTGCTTATGGAGCATCTTCTTACCGTGATGCTGTAGCCTTTGGGTTAATCATTCTCTTATTGTTCTGGAGACCACAAGGTTTATTCGGATCCAAAGATAAGGGGGGACGACCATGAGTGAAATTTTAAATCCATATTATCTACAAATTGTAATGTTCTTCATTATCAATGCCATTATGGGTATTTCCATTTTCTTCACCCTTTCTACAGGGCAGTTGACATTGGGTGCAGCGGGTTTCATGAGCGTAGGTGCCTACGTGGGCGCTTTGCTTACTCTGAAAGCTGAGCTACCGATTCCGATTGCCATCTTCATTGGTGGTATCGTAGCGGCCTTAGTAGCTATTGTGATTGGTTTACCTACGACACGTTTGAAAGGCTTATACTTGGCGATTGCAACGTTAGGCTTTGGTGAAGTAGTGCGTGTTATTTTCTTGAACTTAGAAGTGACACATGGTGCACTAGGACTTTCGGGGATTCCAGCGATTGCGCAAGAATTGACAAACTATGTGTATGAATTTGATATGGACGGTTTGTTAGATATCGATGCATTAACATGGGGTAACTTGTTGACCATCATCATTTTGCTGGTTATTTTAGCATTGATTATTCTGTTTTGCTTACGCATCCACAATAGTCGTGTAGGTCGTGCATTCCAAGCGATTAAAGCAGATGACCATGCAGCAGAGTTGATGGGTATCAATGTGGTGTATTACAAAATGTTAGCCTTTGTCATCGGTGCTTTCATTGCGGGCATTGGCGGCGGTTTGTATGCACATATTACAAACTTCATCAACCCTACAGATTTTAGCTACCACAAAGTAGTACAAATCTTATTATTCCCAGTATTTGGTGGTTCCAATGTGGTATGGGGCTCTGTACTAGGCTCTTTCATTTTAACATTGTTACCAGAAGTATTGCGTTTCTTAGCAGACTATCGCGATATTATTTACGGTGCCCTATTAGTCATCTTGATGGCTGTTCGTCCAGACGGTATTTTAACAGAAGATTTGATGGATAAAATTTATCGTAAATTAGGTGTAAACAAGAAACCATACATTCCAGAATCACAAGTATTAACAGAACGCTTTGAAGCTTATAAAACACAGAGCAAGTCTGGTCAAGAATAGGAGGTAACCATGCTATTACAATTAGATGATGTAAGTAAAAGCTTTGGCGGTGTGGCTGCCTTGACAGGGGTTACCTTCCAAGTGAATCAAGGGGAAGTCTTTGGTGTTATTGGACCTAATGGTGCTGGTAAAACTACGTTATTCAACTTAATTACTGGAGTGTTCCCTGTAAGTACTGGCAATATTGTCTTTGATGGTATGAATGTAGTGGGCATAAAACCACATCGTACAGTAGAAATGGGCATTGCTAGAACGTTCCAAAATATTCGTCTCTTTGGTAATATGACGGCGTTGGAGACAGTGCTGACAGGTATGCATTGTCGCACAGGTTCTGGAGTGTTGTCTAGTTTCTTCCGTACAAAACGCCAACGCATTGAAGAAGAGCGTTGTCGTGGTATTGCCTATGAGTTTTTAAAACTGGTTGGGTTAGAGGAAGATGCTGAAGAAGTAGCTACATCTTTACCATATGGTAAGCAACGTCGTTTGGAAATTGCTCGTGCCTTAGCAACGCATCCACAATTGATTTTATTGGATGAGCCTGCGGCAGGTATGAACGATAGTGAGACAGAGATGTTGCGCCAATTGATCGGGAAAATCCGTGATTTAGGTATTACCGTGGTGGTCATCGAGCATGATATGGCGTTGATGATGAATATTTGTGACCGCTTAGCAGTGTTGAACTTCGGCAAAAAGATTGCAGAAGGAACTCCACAAGAAATTCAAAACAATCCAGATGTAATCGAAGCGTACTTAGGAAAGGAGGAATAATATGTTAAAAATTGAAAATGTAGTAGCTGGTTATGGTCATATAACAGCCTTAAAATCTATTAACTTAGAAGTTCCTCAAGGTTCTATTGTATCTTTGATTGGTGCCAATGGTGCTGGTAAATCGACAACCATGCGTTCTATCATGGGTTTAGTAAAACCTACAGAAGGTCGTATTACCTTTGAAGGTAAAGATATTACATCTATGAAAACCCATGATATTGTGAAATCTGGTATTTCCCTCGTTCCAGAAGGGCGCCAAATATTACAAGATATGAGTGTTTACGAAAATTTAGAAATGGGAGCCTATATTCGTAAGGATGCTGAAATCAACGATGATATTAAAAAAGTGTTCAAACGATTCCCTATTCTTGACGAACGTAGTTACCAATTAGGTGGTACTTTATCTGGTGGACAACAGCAGATGCTTGCCATTGGTCGTGCTTTAATGGCTCGTCCTAAACTGTTGTTACTAGATGAACCATCCATGGGCTTGGCGCCGTTGGTAGTGAATGAAATCTTTGAAGTTATCAAAGAGATTAGTGCCGAAGGGACCACAGTATTGTTAGTAGAGCAAAACGTACGTCAAGCTTTGAAAATCGCTGACTATGCATATGTATTAGAAACAGGCAAAATCGTTCTTTCAGGACCAGCAGAAGAAATTCGCCACGACCCTAGAGTTATGGAAGCATACTTAGGTGGTAAAGTGGAATAATACACTATAAAAAGATAGCAGATATACAATCCGTTGTGGTTGTGTATCTGCTTTTTAGTTTAAGTGTTTTCGATTTGTAGTTGCTGCCGATAGAAAGTGACTATATGTATACTATCATAAGAGTGTGCAGAATCTATTCTTTACAATATAAAGAAAATTGAATGGTGATAAAAACTATTGTGTATACATGAGCTACATGTCTTGTAGGAGAATGATTTTTCTTGTAAACTAGTATTATAAATATAAAATATATAACTAATATAGGAAGGTGTTTACTATGAGTATGGCAGCAAAACAAGCGCGTGGGAAAAAAGCAAATGATGTTATCTTTGCGACAAATTCACAAGCTCAAGAGGCAGCGAAACAATATTGCAAAGAAAATGTATTAATTGGAACTGTCGGATCTATCCTAGATGAAAATGGCGATATTGTTTTCTTGAAGGTGGTAGAAGATGAGTTTCGTAATTTGCCACGTAATGAATATGTTGCATATGCACCGATTGAAGGGTTAAAAGAGTTTGTGGAAGCATGTAAACAAGAATGTTTTGGACAATCTCGGCCAGATGCCTATATTGAAGGGATAGCCACAGCGGGTGGTACAGGTGGTATTCATCACTTGGTTCACAATTATACAGAACTAGGTGATAAGGTAATTACCGCTGATTGGTACTGGGGGGCATACAAGCAAATATGCCAAGATAATGGACGAGAATTAGTTACATACCCATTATTTGATGAGAACTATAAGTTCAATTTTGAAGCTTTGCAATCTTTAGTGCTAGATATTGCTGAGAAACAAGAAAATGTGGTAGTTATTTTTAACACACCTGGCAATAATCCAACAGGGTTTTCCTTGTGCGACAGCGATTGGGATAATGTATTAGACTTAGTGAAAGGTATAGTGAATACAGGTAAAAATAAAGTTATTATTGGTGTAGATGCTGCGTATATTGATTTCTCCGGACCTAAAGAAGATGTACGTCGATTCTTTAAAAAGTTTGAGCATTTGTCAAAAGATATTTTAACAGTTGTATGCTATAGTATTTCAAAAGGATTCACCATGTATGGTCAACGTGTTGGTTGTATGTTAGGTATTACTTCTGATAAAGAAGTGGCACAGGAGTTTTTTGATATTAACCAAATGACATCTCGTGGTACTTGGTCTAATATTAATAGACCTGCTATGCGTACGGTTGCTAATATCGTGCTTGATCCTGAAAAATTAAAACGTTATGAAGAGGAACGTAATTGCTACTCTCGTCTCGTAGAAGAACGGGCAGGTATCTTGGAATGTGAAGGAAAAGCGATTGGCTTACCAATGTTGCCATACATGGGTGGTTTCTTTGCAACAATTCCAAGCGATAATCCAAAGGCCTTGGCAGATGAATTGAAAAAAGAAAATGTATTTTTAATTCCTGTATCAGGTGGTGTTCGCATTGCTGTATGCTCGATTCCTAAAAGACAAATTACTGGATTGGCACAACGAATTTATGATGCTATGAAACGAGTGGGGCAATTATAAACTAAGAGAAAAAATAGAGACAATAGAATAGTTACTATAGAAGTGATAAAAAGATAGTTGAATCAATGATTTGGCTATCTTTTTTTGTTTTAAAATTAGTAAGTATAAGGATTAGGGATGCACTGTTTAATTGGATATCATTTTATATAAATATTGGCAAAATATGTAAAATTACTCCCACTTTTTACCACCTTTTTTAAATAATAGAATGTTCGATATTAAAGTGAATTATACGAACATATTAATAAATATTAGCAATAATGTTCGGTAGTAATGAGTATAAGAAAATAATTTGTATAAATATCTATTAAATTAGTATTTGTTTGTTGTTAAAAGTGGGGAATTGTGGTAAAATTTACCATATAGTGGTAATAAGGGCGAGAAGGTGTAGGAAAAGGAGGTGTCCTTGCTATGTTTAAAGGTGAATTTTCACATACAATTGATAGTAAAGGACGTATGATAGTTCCTGCCAAAATGCGTGAACAACTAGGTGATACCTGTGTTGTTACTAGATATTTTGATAACACCTTAGCTATTTACACACAAGAAAAGTTTGATGAAATTGCAAAAAAATTAAGTTCTCAAAGCTCTAATAAAGCCAACCAACGTGGATTAGTGCGTTTTTTTGTAGGTGGTGCTGCTGACCTTGAGTTTGATAAACAAGGTCGTGTATTAATACCTAGCAATCTTCGTGCTCATGGGGAGTTAAAAAAAGATGTAGTTGTAGTTGGTAATGGTGAACGCATCGAGATTTGGAGTAAAACTCGTTGGGAAGCTTATAACAACGAAATTTACGGTAATATTGAGGCGATGGCAGAAGAACTTGATTTGGATGATATTGGATTTTAAGTGAGGCATTATGGACTTTCATCATGTGAGTGTATTACTCAGTGAAACGCTAGACGGATTGGCAATTAAACCAGATGGAACCTATGTGGATTGTACATTAGGTGGTGGGGGACATTCCCATGCCATTGGAGAACGGTTATCCTCAAAAGGTATGATTGTTGGTTTAGATCAAGACGTAGCGGCATTAGAGGCAGCCTCTCAGAGATTATCTGATTTGTCTTGTCAGGTGAAAGTGATTCAAACAAACTTTTCTAACTTAAAACAAGCTTTACAAGAGTCAGGCATTTATGAAGTAGATGGATTTGTATTTGATTTAGGGGTTTCTAGCCATCAATTAGATACGGCAGATCGAGGGTTTTCTTATATGCAAGATGGACCTTTGGATATGCGTATGAATCAAAGTGGATCCTTAACGGCAGAAAGAATAGTGAATACCTATTCGAGTGATGACTTGTATCGCATTATCTGGGACTATGGGGAAGAGCGTTGGGCGAAACGAATTGTTCAATTTATTGTGGAAGCTAGAGAAGAATCGCCTATAGTGACTACATTTCAGCTGGTGGATATCATCAAACGTGCCATACCTGTAAAGGCTAGACAAGATGGTCCGCATCCAGCAAAACGAACCTTTCAAGCACTTCGTATCGAAGTGAATCAGGAACTTCAAATTTTGCATGATGCTTTTGTAGATGCTACATCCATGCTAAAGCCTGATGGAAGAATAGCTGTGATTACATTCCACTCCCTAGAGGATAGAATCACCAAACAAACTTTTAAAGAATTATCTCAAGGTTGCACATGTCCACCTAATTTACCAGTCTGTGTATGTCATCATGTGCCAACAGTGAAAGCTAAGAATAAGGCTGTAGAGCCAAGCAAAGAAGAAGTAGGAGTAAATCCACGGTCCCGTAGTGCCAAGTTAAGGGTAGCCGTAAAATTATAGTTAGGAGGAATATTTATGTTAGTGCGAAAGGCCGCGTATTGGGAACAATCAGCGCCCTATGTTGAACCAGTCAGAAGAAAGAAATCCAATGCCCCTGACTTTATTATGGATCTTACGCCAGATATGCGACACTGTTTGGCTACAGTTCTTATGGGAATTGTATTCGGTATGATTTGTTTGCTATTAACTGGTGTCACAGAAAATACAAGAAAAGAAACTGTCAATCTACAAGATCAAATAGTTTTAGAAAATCGCACTAATTATGAGTATAATCTAGTATTAGCAGAGTTAAAATCTCCTACACGCATTCAAAAGATTGCACAACAAAAACTTGGCATGGTATTACCAGATAATTTCGTTTACACTAGCAAGAATACAGTGGAAGAACGTAATGTTACGATGAAAAAGGATATTAGAGAATAATGAAGGCAGTCCTTTTGGGCTGCTTTCACTTTGATTGGAGGAATGCAGATGAAACGAGTGGAAGAAATAGTAAAAATTGTATCTCCTAAGAAGGTAGAAGGTCCTGTAACATCTGTAGTAAGTCATATTACTGCGGATTCCAGAACAGTGCAAGAAGGAAGTTTATTTATATGTTTAGTAGGTGCTACTGTCGATGGTCATAGCTTTGTGAATAAGGCTATAGAGGATGGGGCTGTGGCGATTATTGCATCAAAACCAGTCATAGTACCAGATAATGTAACCGTTCTATACGTAGACGATACGCGTCAAGCTTTGCAAGATGCTGTTCCATTCTTCTATGATTATCCAGCTTCTAAAATGCGGATGATTGGTGTAACCGGAACAAATGGTAAAACTACAACTACACATATTATTGGACATATGCTACGATCCCAAGGTTATACAGTGGGGATTATTGGTACAGTTCATATTTTGATTGATGATCAATCCTATCCAATTCATAATACAACTCCAGATGTAGCGGATTTACAGCAAATTTTACAGCAAATGGTGGATGCTGGTGTGACACATTGTATTATGGAAGTATCTTCTCATGCGCTAGCATTAGGTCGTACGGCGGGGGTAGAGTACGATACAGCTGTATTTACTAATTTAACTCAAGATCATTTGGATTTTCATAAGACATTCGATAATTATTTAGCAGCAAAATCTAAGCTATTTAAACAAGTAAGTGCATCCTATCAGGTGAAAGAAGGTAAGGGCGCTGTTATTAATGTAGATGATGCCTATGGTCAAGCGATTGTAGATGTGACTACAGCACCTATGATTACTTACAGTACAGAAGGCAAAGGTACAATGAATGCTTCTGATTTGGTGATTACTGCTAAATCTTCCCAATTCACTTTATCCTATGATGGAAAAAACTATTCAATTTCCACGAAAATTGCGGGTATGTTCAATGTGTATAATACCTTGGCTGCGGTAGGAGCGGCTTTATATGAAGGATTGACGATGGAGGAGATTGTAAATGCTTTAACTACTTTTACAGCCGTGCCAGGACGTTTTGAGCTCATTGAAGAGGGACAAGATTTTGCAGTGGTTGTTGATTATGCACATACACCAGATGGACTAGAGAACATTTTACAAACAGCGAAGAAAATTGTTGATAACCGTATTTTAGTTGTTTTTGGCTGCGGTGGTGATCGAGATGCTACCAAACGTCCAATCATGGGGCGTATTGCAGCACAGTTTGGAGATCGAGTGTTTGTGACTTCCGATAACCCACGTACAGAAGATCCTATACAAATTGTAAAAGATGTAGAAGTAGGGGTGAAAGAAGGATTACAAGATGCTGTGACTTATGAAGTGATTGTAGACCGCCGTGAAGCTATTCATAAAGCAATCGGAGAGGCGACTACTGGAGATGTAGTTATTATTGCTGGTAAAGGTCACGAAGATTATCAAATTTTAAAAGATGAAACGATTCATTTTGATGATCGTGAAGTGGCAAGAGAAGCCTTGAAGGAGAAATAATATGGCACAATTTACAGTGCAAGAAGTTCTAGAGGCAACACAAGGGTTCTATGCAGGAACAAGTACTTGTTCCTTTGCTGATGTATCAACTGATACCCGTACAATTGGAAAAAATGGATTATTTATTGCTTTGGAAGGAATGACATTTGATGGTCATGACTTCTTAACAGTTGCCAAAGAACGTGGTGCTACAGGTGCTGTAGTAAAACGAGGAAAAACGATAGAGGGCTTAGTCTGTATTGAAGTAGAAGATACACTACAGGCGTATCAGCAGTTAGCAACCTATCATCGTAGACGCTTTCCTATCCCTATTATTGGAATCACTGGTTCCTCTGGGAAAACAACAACAAAAGAAATGATTAGTGCTGTATTGGAGAAAGCTTTTACAGTATTAAAAACAGAGAAAAATTATAATAATGAAATTGGTGTTCCAAAGATGTTATTGCAATTGACGGAAGATCATGATGTATGCGTTCTTGAAATGGGGATGCGTGGGCTTGGTCAAATTGCTGAATTAGCGGAGATTGCAGAACCTACAATAGGAGTTATTACTAATGTAGGTACTAGCCATATTGAACTATTAGGGTCTCAAGAAAATATTGGAAAAGCTAAGCAAGAATTGATAGAAGCATTACCGAGTACGGGGGCAGCTGTGTTGAATCATGATGATTCTTTTGTATTGCCTATGGAACAGGTAACGGATGCAAAGGTTATGACCTATGGTATGCAAGAGGGTTCTCACGTACAAGGGACTCAATTAGAATATACATCAAAAGGCATTAATTTTACTGTTCGTGATACTTCTGGTGAATGGAAAGTATTTTTGCCAATGATTGGTATTCACAATGTATATGATGCTTTATCCGCTATTGCAGTTGGCACGATTTTGGGTGTACCAAAAGCTGAAATTGTGGAAGCTTTTAAAGAATTTCCAGGAATTCCAATGCGTCAAGAAATTGTAGCATTTCCAACCTTTACAGTTCTGAATGATGCGTATAATGCGAACCCAAATAGTATGGCAGAATCCATTCGTGCCATGAGTCAATTACAAGGAGCTCGTAAAATAGCTATGCTAGGAGATATGTTAGAATTGGGAGACCATTCTAAACTAGCTCATGAAGAGATTGGTAAACTTCTTGGAGAAGAGCACTATGATATGGTATTTACTTTTGGTGATATGATGAAAACCACTGCTTCTATAGCTAAACAAGTGGGTGTTCCTTATGTGTATGTCGGGAAAAGTCATCTTGATATTGCCAATGCCTATTATGATGTAAAACGAGATGGCGATGTGATTCTAGTGAAAGGATCTCGTGGTCTTAAAATGGAACGTATTATAGAAGATTTTAAAGAACGACATGAATAAGTAAGGAGACATGTGACATGAATATGGACTATGCATTAGCCTTTGGCTTAGCCCTAGTAAGTACATTAGTATTCGGTAAAATAGGGATTCCTCTATTGCAGCGATTGAAAGCACAACAGTCGATTCGTGAAGATGGACCTCAGGCACATTTAGCTAAAGCTGGGACACCAACAATGGGCGGATTATTTATGATACTAGCTTTAGTCATTACAGTTTGCATAGTACCACCCTATTCTGTAACATTGTGGATGCTATTATTTTTAACCTTAGGCCATGGTGCATTAGGATTTAGTGATGATTTTATCAAAGCTGTCAAACGTCGTAACTTAGGATTAACGGCAAAACAAAAATTACTAGGTCAAGCGGTATTGGCTGTCATATTTTGTTATATCTCAATCGCCTATGCAGCCTTGCCAACTACTTTGTGGATTCCTTTAGTGGATATCACTGTAGATCTTGGGTATGCCTATTATGCGCTAGCTTTTATTATTATATTGGGGACTACTAATGCTGTTAATTTAACAGATGGCTTAGATGGATTAGCAACTGGTATTTCTGCTATTGCAGGGGCTGCCTTTGCAGTGGTAGGATTATTAGTAGGTTCTTTAAGTGTTACCTTCTTTGGTATTGTCGTAAGTGCAGTTTGCTTAGGATTCTTATATTTCAATGCGAATCCAGCTAAAGTGTTTATGGGTGATACAGGCTCCTTAGCATTAGGTGGTGCTTTTGCAGGGATGGCTATTGCTACAAAAACAGAACTTCTATTAATTGTGATAGGCTTTGTATTTGTAGTAGAAGCATTATCTGTTATTTTACAGGTAGCATCTTTTAAAACTAGAGGGGTTCGTATTTTCCGTATGAGTCCAATTCACCATCACTTTGAATTAGGTGGTTGGAGTGAGCGAAAAGTAGTATATGTATTCTGGGCTGTTTCTTTGGTAATGGCTTTCTTAGGTATAGTACTGTTAAGCATGAAATAATATAGATTACGGCTCTACTAGTAAGGGCCGTTATTCTTGCATATAGGGTTAGGTGGTTAGAATGGATTATTCAGGTTCTCATGTATTGGTATTAGGTGCGGGACTTAGTGGTATTGGTGTAGCCCATACATTGGCTAAATTAGGCGCTACTGTAACGCTTAATGATTATAAAAAAATTGATTTTGATCAGACTGAAAGTCAACGTTTGGCAAAGAGTCATATAGAAGTGATTACAGGGCAACAAGATTTTGTGTTGCTTGATACAGCTACAAGAGTGGTTGTATCACCTGGTATTTCTTTGGAGATACCTATTATTCAAGAGGCGAAAAAAAGAAATATTCCCGTGGTAGGGGAAGTAGAAATTGCTTATGAAGTATCAAAAGCTCCAATTTTAGGCGTCACAGGTACGAATGGTAAAACGACAACGACTTCTTTGTTGGCAGAAGTATTGAAAGAAGCAAAATGGGATGTGTATGTAGGCGGTAATATTGGTTACTCTCTGAGTGAACAAGCCTTGGCAGTACCTGAAACGGGTGTATTAGTGGCAGAACTTTCATCTTACCAATTAGAGAGTATAGATAAGTTTCGCACTAAAGGGGCTATCTTACTAAATGTGACACCAGACCATTTGTTGCGCCATAAAACCATGGAACGATACCAAGAGGCAAAAGAAAATATTTTCCGCAACCAAGAATTAGGGGACTGGACAGTATTAAACTTTGATTCTCCGATTGTGGCAGATATGGCAAAACGAGTAAAAGGACATGTGTTAGGAATTAGTCAACAACGACCTGTCACAGATGGAGCGTATTTTGAAAATAATACATGTTATGCAGTGATGCAAGGGAAAGCAGTTCCAATTATCACTACAAAAGATATTCATATTCCAGGATCTCATAATATTGAAAACATTCTGAGTGTCATTGCCTTAACGTATGCATTGGGTGTAGATGTAGAAGATATCCATCAGGCTATTGCAAAGTTTCATGGTGTAGCCCATCGTTTGGAACGCATTCGCACCTTACATGGAGTTACCTATTATAACGATTCTAAAGCAACTAATACGGACTCCACTATTAAAGCCTTAGAATCCTTTAACTCACCTCTTGTGTTGATTGCAGGTGGTAAAGATAAAATGACAGATCTGGAAGAAATGATGGAGTTAGTGAAAACCAATGTAAAAGAGCTAATTCTTATTGGTGAAGCTGCACAACGTTTTGCAGAAGCTGCTGTAAAAGTGGGAGTGCCACACATTCATCGTTGTGAATCCATGGAAGAGGCAGTATCCTTAAGTGCTCGTATAGCGGCAGATGGGGATGTAGTATTATTATCTCCAGCTTGTGCAAGTTTCGATTGGTATGCACGATTTGAAGATAGAGGAGATCACTTCCGAAGATTGGTAGAACGATTGTAAGGGGATATACATGAATATCATGATTTCAGGTGGCGGTACTGGAGGACACATTTATCCAGCCCTCACGATTTATAAAACATTAGAAACAATGGTAGATGCTAACTTTCTCTATGTAGGAACTGAAAGAGGCCTTGAGTCCCGCATTGTTCCTAAAGAAGGAATTCCATTTACTACATTGCCGGTGCAAGGTTTACAGCGTACATTATCTTTAGATACATTGGTTACTGCAGGAAAAACGATATCGTCTTTATGGAAAGCGAATCGATTAATTTCTAAGTTTCAACCAGATATTGTGATTGGTACTGGTGGCTATGTATGTGGTCCTCTATTATTAGCAGCTGCTTTGCGTGGAATTCCTACATTAATTCAAGAACAAAATGTAGTGCCAGGTATAACAAATAAAATTTTAAGTCGCTTTGTAGATGTGGTAGCTGTAGGATATGAAGAAGCGACTCCACATTTTCCGAATGCAAAGCAAGTAGTGTATACAGGGAACCCTGTGCGCCCCAATGTGGTGACTGCGAATCGAGAAGAAGCTAGGGCGTATTTTGGCTTACAAGAAACACAAACAGCTATTTTAGTAGCTGGTGGATCCCGTGGTGCACGGAGTATTAATAAGGCTATGCTAGCTGTCCATAAACATTATAAAGGTAGAGAGGATATTAAAATTATTCATGCTACAGGAACTGATGAATACAGTCGTGTTTGTGAAAGCTTAGGTATACAAGAGGGAGAAGTTTACAGCCCAACATCACATATTGTCCCTTACTTAGACAATATGGATATGGCCATGGCTGCATCAGATATGGCTATTTTCCGGTCAGGAGCAATTGGCTTGGCAGAATTGGCTGTACGTGGTATACCATCTATTTTAATTCCTTACCCTTATGCAGCTGCCGACCATCAAACTTTCAATGCAAAAGCATTTGTAGAGGCAGGTGCTTCTACGATGATAGTAGATAAAGAATTAGATGGTACAAGATTATTACAATCGGTAGATGCTATGTTAGAGGATCAAGAATGTCGCCAACGCATGGCCCAAGCTACATTAGAA
Organism: Veillonella sp. CNR 79/14; assembly: GCF_003992185.1. Taxonomy (NCBI): domain Bacteria; kingdom Bacillati; phylum Bacillota; class Negativicutes; order Veillonellales; family Veillonellaceae; genus Veillonella; species Veillonella sp. CNR 79/14. Next base: position 17,629 of record NZ_RQVH01000001.1, read on the forward strand.
TTAGGAAAGCCTAAGGCAGCTATAGAAATTGCTACATTGGCTCTATCCATTAAGAGATTATAGGAAGGAGTATCTCTATGTTAGATACCTATCAACGTATACATTTAATCGGAATTGCAGGCTCTGGCATGCGTGCTATTGCACATGTATTGATTGAAAAAGGGTTTATTGTATCTGGTTCCGATATTCAAGAATCTGCTATTACAGAAAAATTTAGACAAGCAGGGGCTACTATTTTTATGGGGCATGATGCTGCACATGTAGAAGGAGTAGATGTGGTCATCCGCTCTACTGCTATCAATGATGATAATCCTGAAATTCTAGGGGCTAGAGAACGAAATATTCCAATTTTACACCGTTCTGATGTGGTGAAAGCAGTGTTAGATGAAACCTATGGCATTGCTGTTGCTGGTGCGCATGGTAAGACTACAACTACGTCTATGATTGGGCAAATTTTTATGGAAGCAAACCAAGATCCAACCATCATCATTGGTGGAGAAGTTGATTATTTAAATGGTAGTAGCCATGTAGGTACAGGTAAATATAGTATCGCTGAAGCTGATGAAAGTGATGGGTCTTTCTTGCATTTAAATCCTAAACGCATTGTGATCACGAACATTGAAAATGACCATATGGACCATTATCGAACGGTAGAAAACTTATTACGAGCTTTCACAGAGTTTTCTATGAAGTTACCAGAAGATGGTATTGCTGTGGTATGTGGTGATAATCCTTCGATTCGACGGATTATGCCAGATATTAAACGTCAATGTATTACTTATGGTTTAGGAGCAGGCAACGATTATCGCATTGACAACTTACGTATTGAACAAGGGATTACTACCTTCGAAGTAGTCCATAAAGATGCCGTGTTAGGCACGTTACGATTAGCGGTACCAGGTCAACATAATGCGTTGAATGCACTAGGAGCACTTGTAGTAGCTTTGGGAGAAGGAATCTCCTTTGAAGTAGCTGCTCAAGCATTGCGTAAATTTATTGGGGCTAAGCGTCGCTTTGAGACAAAAGGGCATGTAAAAGATGTTTGGGTTGTAGATGATTATGCACATCATCCTACAGAAATTGCAGCCACAATTAAAGCGGCAAAATCTTTGGAAGATCATCGTGTTGTGATTTTATTCCAACCACATCGGTATAGTCGTACAAAGCTGTTGCTGCGTGAATTTGGGACCGCCTTTAAAGAAGCTGACTTAGTTTTCATTACAGATATTTATAGTGCTGGTGAAAAACCTGAGGCGGGGATTGATGGTATGTCCATTCCATTGATGATTAAAGAATTGACAGGTAAAGAGATTCATTATGTGGCAGATGTAAATGACTTGCCACAAACTGTGTTAGAGTATGTTCAACCCAATGATTTAGTCATCACTATGGGGGCAGGTAATATTAATCAATTTGGACCTAAATTATTAGCTTTATTGGAGGAAAAATAAAGTGAAGGATAAACGTATTATTGTCCTCATGGGAGGACCATCAAAAGAAGCTGATGTATCTAGAAGGACGGCTACGGCTATTGCAGAAGCATTACAAAGCAAAGGGTATGCAGCTACAACATTAGAATGCAATCCTAGTACAGTAGTACAAGATTTACAAAATTTAAATTGTGATGTTGTATTTAATGCGATTCATGGCAAATATGGTGAAGATGGAGCCTTGCAAGGGGCCCTTGAAATGGCAGGTATTCCTTATACAGGCTCCGGTGTTATGGCGCATGCTGTAGGTATGAATAAAAAGATGAGCAAGCATGTATTTTTGGGGGCTCAGATTCCCACAGCAAATTCAAAATCCTATGATAATCAATTAGAATCTGTGGATGCAATCCTAGAAGATATTCACGCTAACTTTAAAGTGCCATTTGTGGTCAAAGCAGCTAGTCAAGGTTCTAGTATTGGTGTAGCGATTATTAAAGATGAAGCCACTGTTGATGCAGAAGTAAAACAAGTATTAGACATAGACCATGTCATCGTAGTAGAAGAATTTGTAGATGGTAGAGAATTTACTGTATCTGTATTAGATGGTAAAGCTTTACCAGTGATTGAAATTCGACCACATTCTGGTGAATATGATTATGCTTCTAAATACACAACTGGTGCTACGGATTATTTAGTGCCAGCACCAATTACAAAAGAACAAGCTGCTACTATGCAACGCATTGGCGAAGCTGTATATCAACAAATGCAATGCGCTGGTGTAATTCGTGTGGACATTATGATGAACAGCACAGATGATATGTTTGTACTGGAATATAATACAGTACCGGGTATGACGGCTACATCTTTAGTACCTAAAGCAGCAAAAGCTATAGGAATTGAATTTCCTGAATTGTGCGAACAAATTCTTCATTCAGCTGGATTGCATAAATTTTAGGAGTAGCTATGAGTGTAAATGGATTTCAAGAACAGAGGGGACAAAGAGTGCCTCCATATAGGGAACATCCAACTAGTGAAAGACCAATCCATCCTATAGAAGAGGAAGATAATCCTTGGGAAGTTGTCACTATAGATACACCTGAAGGGCCTAAACGTGTACGACGTAGACGAAAACAAAAACCGACACGAAAATCCAAACCAGCAATTTGGAAAATTGTAGTAGGAGCATTCATTTTAATTGGTATTTTTACATTACCATTACCTATTGGACAAATTCAGGTTAATGGAACAGAACAATTAACTTCGGAAGATGTGGTAGCTATTGGTGATTTAGGATATCCAGTCAATATTTTGCGCGTACGAACAGGTGCGTTAGAAGAACGATTGCAAAAAGATATGAGGGTAGATACTGCGCATGTGTCCTATGCCTTACCGTTGACATTGCAAGTTGATATAAAAGCTCGTAAAGCCGTAGTTGTAGTGCCATCACAATTTGGATTTGTAGCATTGGATAGACAGGGGATGGTTATTGCTAGTAGCCCTACTATTCCAGATACCACAGTTCCTATTATTTCAGGCGTTCGTTTAGGAAATGCATTATTAGGTGATACTATAGAAGCAGCGGGTATTCGAGTAGCTATTGCATATATGGAAGCATTCACTGAGGATAAGCGCAAACAAATTGGTGAAATTAATGTAGGTGATGCTGAACAAATCATTGCCTATACAGTTGATGGGTTGCCAATTCATATTGGTGATCAAAACAATTTAGAAGAAAAAGCAAAAATAACGACAGATATGCTAGTAGATATTGCACAGCGTCATGTCAATGCTGAATATATTGATGTTAATATTAAAACCCCTTTTATTAAAACACAATAAAGGAGCATAAAGTTGAAACAAGGGCGAATAGCCATAGCTGTAGTGAGTATGATTGTAGGAGTTATGCTTGTTACGCAGTACAAAATGACACAAACCATTGCGGAAGGCAATGTAAACTTGCAAAGAAGTGGAGAATTAGCTTTAAAGATTAATTCACTTCAAGAAGAACGAGCAGGTCTAAGAAAGCAAATTGCTACTATGAAAGAAGAAGGAAGTTTAGAGGGAATTAAAGAAGAAAATAGAGTATTATCTCTTAGGGCTTCCTTAGTCGATGTAGAAGGACCCGGAGTTGTCTTAACAATAACGGATAGTAAGACTCCCGTAAAAGATGGAGAAAACCCAAATTTATATTTAATTCATGATGAAGATATGTTGCGTATTGTAAATGAACTAAGAGCAGCTGGTGCAGAGGCAATCTCTATTAATGATCAACGGCTAATAGGAACATCAGAAATACGTTGTTCTGGTCCTACGATTACCGTGAATGGAAAGATTTTTGCTCCTCCTTTTATTATAAAAGCTATTGGTGATACTAAAACATTACACTCCTCTTTGACCATGCGCGGTGGAGTGGTGGAGTCTCTCAAATATTGGGGGATTGAAGTAAAAATTCAAGATGAAGCTCATATAACAGTCCCTGCTTATGATGGAACAATGAAACAAAATTACATCAAAGTGAAGGGAGGACAATGATGGTATATGTATGGATTCTAGGGGGCTTAGTCTTAGGGGTTGCTATTGGAATCATAAGCCCTTTTGATGTGCCTGTATCGTATGCAAAATATACTTCTGTCGCCCTATTAGCAGCATTAGACTCTGTTTTTGGCGGCACTAGAGCAGCTATTGAAAGAACTTTTCAATTATCTATTTTTATTACGGGGTTCTTTTCTAATTCCTTACTAGCTGCGGTCTTAGTATTCTTAGGCAATGCAGTGGGTATAGACTTATACTATGTAGCATTGATTTCATTTGGGTTGCGACTGTTTCAAAATACGGCAGCTATACGTAGATTATTATTAACAAAACGACTACATACATAGAAAAAATAAAGTCATTTCTTGACTTTCATTGAAAAAATATAAAATATATTGTAAAATAAAAGCAAATTATAATGATAAGATAGACTAGTAATATAATGTCATAGTAACAATAATATGAAATATATCTCTAGTAAAGAGGAGGATCATTCGATGTCAGAGTTCGCAAAAATTAAAGTAATTGGTGTTGGTGGCGGCGGTGGAAATGCCGTATCTCGCATGATCGGTAGCGACTTGGAAAATGTTGATTTCTTAGTAGCTAATACTGAAACACAAGCCTTAGATGGTACAAATGTACCTGTTCGCATTCAAATTGGTGAAAAAGCTACTAAAGGTCTTGGTGCGGGCGCTAACCCAGAAGTAGGCCGTGAAGCTGCAGAAGAAAGTCGTGAAGATATTTTAAAAGCATTGCAAGGTGCTGATATGGTATTCGTAACTGCTGGTATGGGTGGTGGCACTGGTACTGGTGCAGCTCCAGTAGTAGCAGAATGTGCACGTGAAGCTGGCGCATTGACAGTAGGTGTTGTAACAAAACCATTTGGCTTTGAAGGTAAAAAACGTAAAGAACAAGCTGAACGTGGTATTGAAGCATTAACTGGTAAAGTTGATACAATTATTACAATTCCAAATGACCGTTTATTGGGTATTATTGACCGTAAAACTTCCTTAAAAGATGCTTTCTTAACAGCTGATGAAGTATTGCGTCAAGGTATCAAAGGTATTTCTGACTTAATTACAAAGCCAGGTTTAATCAACCTTGACTTTGCTGACGTAAAAACTATCATGACAAACCAAGGTGAAGCATTGATGGGTATCGGTGTAGGTGAAGGTGAAAACCGTGCTGTAGATGCTGCTAAACAAGCAATCAATAGCCCATTATTGGAAACTTCCATTGACGGTGCAAAAGGAATCTTGTTAAATATTACTGGTAGTGAAGAGTTAAGCTTATTTGAAATCAATGAAGCAGCAGAAATTATTTCTGAAGCAGCGGACCCAGAAGCAAATATTATCTTCGGTTCTGTTATTGATGAAAACGTAGGGGACAAAGTGTTTATCACTGTTGTTGCTACAGGTTTTGGTGACCAAGGTTCTACTAATGGATTTGCTCGTAAAAGCCCATTTGGAGCTACAGGTAACTCTCCAGAAGTACCAGCTTTCATGAAACGATAAAATTCTCATATAAGGAGGATATTATGAAAAAAGTTTTAGTAGCCACAGCGGTATTAGCCGCATTTAGTGCCTCTGCATTTGCAGCTGCTGTGCCTGTAACTAATATTAATGTAGGCGAAACAAAAGTAGCCGCAGAGTATTCTTTGTCTAAAAAAACAGCACAAGATACAAAACGTAAAGATGGTTTTGGTGTGTCAGCACAACAAGGGCTATCTGATACATTAGCTGCACAATATTCTTTTAATAAAGTTCGTCGTACAGGCGCAGATATCAAAGATCATCAATTAGCAGGTGCTTATGCAGTACATCCTAATGTGAACGTCTATGGTGCTGGTACATACGTAGATATGGGACCTAAACAAAGTGGTTTTGGATACCAAGCAGGTGTAATTGGACATACTCAATTAGCTGATAAAATTGAAGGTTTTGCTAAAATCGGTTTCGGAAATGATATCAAAGGAACCTATCAATTAGGCGCTTCTTATGGATTGCGTCCAGATGTTGATTTAAATGTATATTATCAATATGATAAATACAGTATGAATCAAAACAAAACAGATGTAAAAGGCTTGCATGCAGGTGTAGGTTATTCTTTCTAATTGAAAAGAGTGATATCTGTTGAAAAATAGTAGATAATATATTAGGACTGTAATACATAGTAGTTTACTTTGTATTGCAGTCCTTTTAATTTATTTATGTGATAAATGTGAACAGTTAATCAGTATATGTTAACGAATAATTTGAAAAATAGGTTGACTATTTTGAACTTGATTAATTATAATAAAGTTGTAACAGAATGTAAGAATCATGTAAGCTTGTAAGATCCAGTATACCCATATCATGGGGAGGAGGCACTATGCATACACTATGTAAGGGCTTGACAAGTGTAAGGGAAATTCCTAATACCGTGATTGTACGTAATGTACAATATAAACGAACTACAAGATCACCACAGTTACAAATTAACTATACCCCAAGAAAGCAAGAACATATAGTGACTGTTTGTAATTCAAAAGGCACTTTAGTGTCCACGATGTTAGAACGGTTTGACTCCGAAAGGAGCCACCATGATGAAGTTTCATTGGGGGAAATGCCAAGGGTTTGGACAGGTGAATTAAAAGATAGAACAAGAACAAAATTCGTGTTTACACCTGAATCCATACTTGAGTTTGTTGAGGCTATTCAAGATGATAATTCCATCTATCGGGAAGAGGTACCAGTAGTACCAGAATTAATGGTTTTATCACATATGGCACATCATGTGTTAGATGAAGCAATGTTACTTCAATTAGATATCACTTTTTCTGCACCATTTTATGGTGGAGATGTTATTTCTGTAGAAAAGCTTATAATCCATTCAGATAAGCATACGCAAATTGGTGAGTGCGAACTAGTTGGAACTCATGGTGGGCGTGCACACTGCAAATGGATTTATGAAGAGGAGTTAATGAATGTTACAGACTAGAGATTTGACAAAAATGGCTTTGTTAGTGGCATTAGCCTGTGTAATGGCACAATTATCGGTTCCGAACCCCATGGGTGTGGGAATGATTTCCTTAATTACCATTGCATTATGTTTGATTGGTTTGATATTGCCACCAAAGCAGGCATTTTTGACTTTATTAGTCTATGTATTATTAGGAGCAGTTGGATTACCTGTATTTACTGGATTTACTGGTGGTATGGGAAAAATACTAGGTCCTACAGGTGGGTTTATTTTGATTTGGCCTATTGCCTATACTGCAGTTAGTTGCTTAAAGGGAACAGAAAAAAGTTTTCTTAGATATGCTGTAGTAGCTACACTAGTGAGTATTGTGATTACTTATGTAGCGGCAGTGCCGTACTTCATGTCTGTTGCAAATATACCATTCACTGCTGATGGATTACAAAAAGCCTTAGGAATTTTGTTCTATCCATTTATCATTGGTGATATTGTAAAAGCAATTCTATCTGCTTGGATTGCTACGAAAATTAAATTCTAGTTATCTAAGTAGAATAGCGATCAAATCCTTTTGGATTTGGTCGCTTTTGTTGTGTAAGGATGTCAACTGACCTCCCATATCAATTACTCATTATTTAAAAGTCTTTTACCTAGGCAATTCAGGTAAGAAAATATGAATATAAATGTGTAAAAGTAGAGGATTCTCCTATTTTTACAAGTTTACTATATCTAATTGGTATACATGATATAGTGGTTTTTGTTGAAATAAACTACAATATGTTGTAAACTGAATCTAGTGATATCCATAAAGGGTACAAAATAGTGGTAATCTACAAAGTTATATATTTGATTGTTAGACAGGTTACTAAGCATTTGATAAAACGATTAATTGTTTCAGTGCTTATGAAATGACTATACACTAAAAAAGCAGTACGAATTTTCTACATGTGTAGATACAGTATGGATAGAGCAGAAATTGCTCTTTTTATATGTCCATATTTTGATTTAAATGTGCACCGCATATGTTAATTTTTTGCTTATGCATTGTTTGTATGATTCATACTAAATCTAATACACCGTATAGTTTGTTATGTGCGGTGTAATTAGTATATAGGAGGCTGTATTATGATACATGTAATAAAAAGAGATGGTACTATAGCTGATTTTGATAAAGAAAAAATTATTATTGCTATAGAAAAAGCTATGCATAGTAGTACAGGTGTATATACGCCTGGATTGGCTTTGCAAATTGCTAATGAAATTGAGTCTTATGCAGAAAAAATGGGACGCAATATTACAATCTATGCTATTGAAGATCAAGTGTATTATAAACTCCTGGAAAATAATAATCCTGCAACGGCTCGAGCCTATGAAAATTATAAAGCAGTACAAGCTTTCAAGCGTGTAGAGAATACCACAGATAAAGATGTATTTGGTTTATTGAATAAATCAAATGTAGCAGTTCTTGATGAAAATTCCAATAAAGATGCTTCTATTGTATCTACCCAACGTGATTTAATTGCTGGAGAAGTAAGTAAAGATATTGCACGAAGAAAGCTAATTCCTACAGATATCGTACAAGCTCATGACAGCGGTGCTATTCATTTTCATGATATGGATTATATCATCCAACCTATGTTCAATTGCTGTTTAGTGAATTTAGAAGATATGCTAACAAATGGGACTGTTATTAATGGTAAACGTATTGATACACCAAAGTCATTTCAAGTAGCATGTACGGTAACTACACAAATTATTGCACAGGTTGCATCTGGCCAATATGGAGGTCAAAGCATTAATGGGATTGATCGTATTTTGGCGCCTTATGTAAGAAAATCCTATGATAAATATTTAGAGTTAACATTACAAGAGCAGGTCGAAGTGTATGGTATGGCTCCAGATGTAGCAAAGGCAGAGGAAATTGCTTGGCAACGGACGAAAAAAGAGGTAAAAGATGGGATTCAAACTATCCAATATCAAATTAACACCTTAATGACTACGAATGGACAGGCGCCTTTTGTAACATTGTTTATGCACTTCGATCCGAATAGTGAACTAGCAAAAGAAGCTGCTTTAATTGATGAAGAAATTCTAAAACAACGTATACAAGGCATCAAAAATGAGGCAGATGTATATATTACACCAGCCTTCCCTAAGTTGATTTATGTGTTGGATGAACATAATGTACATCCTAATAGTGAATATTATTATTTGACGGAACTGGCTGCTCAATGCACGGCGAAACGCATGTATCCTGACTATATTTCTGCGAAAAAGATGAAAGAAATCTATGAAGGTAATGTATTTGCTCCTATGGGGTGTCGTTCCTTCTTATCTCCTTGGAAAAATGAGCAAGGTGAGTATGTATTTAATGGTCGTTTTAATATAGGTGTGGTAAGTCTTAACTTACCTCAAATTGGTATTTTAGCACAAGGTAAGGAAGATGCTTTTTTTGAGATTTTGGAAAAACGCTTAGAATTAGCTGAAAAAGCATTGTTGTTCCGCTATGAACTATTGAAAGATGTGACCAGTGATGTATCTCCTATTCACTGGCAATATGGAGCCATTGCACGCCTTCCTAAAGGGGCTCCGATTCGACCATTATTAGAAGGTGGATATGCGACGATTTCTTTGGGATATATCGGTTTATATGAGGCGACCAAGCTAATTGTAGGAGATTCCAATACATCGGAAAAGGGCCATGAGTTTGCTAGAAAAGTGATGGAACGTTTGCACAATGCTACAGAAACATGGCGCAGTAAACACAACATCGGGTTTGCCCTCTATGGCACACCAGCTGAAAGTTTAACCAACCGATTCTCCTCCATTGATAGAGCTCGGTTTGGTGAGATTCCGGATATTACAGATAAAGGATACTACACTAATAGTTATCATGTGAATGTACGTGAAGAAATCAATGTGTTTGATAAATTTGCCTTTGAGTCAGAGTTTCAACGGTTATCCACTGGGGGATGCATTTCCTACGCGGAAATTCCTAATATGAATAATAATATCCCTGCTTTATTGACGATGATGCAGTATATTTACGACACTATTTCCTATGCAGAATTTAATACAAAATCAGACTATTGCCATGAATGTGGCTTTGATGGTGAGATTATCGTTAATGATCAAGTGCAATGGGAATGTCCTCGTTGTCACAATACGAATCGTGATACTTTGACGGTAATTCGTAGAACTTGCGGTTATTTAGGGGAAAATTTTTGGAATGAAGGTCGTACGAAGGAAATTAAAGATCGAGTAATGCATATTTAATAAGATGATGAAAGAAGGATGTACAATGCGCTATGGACAGCTTAGACAATATGATATTGCTAATGGTGAAGGTATTCGTACATCCTTATTCGTTACTGGCTGCACTCATGGTTGTTATAATTGCTTTAACGAAGAGTATCAAGACTTTTCTGCTGGCCAAGAATGGACAGAATCAGATACAGAGAGATTACTTTCCTATGTCAGTGCGCCTGCATGCAGTGGATTGACCTTACTAGGGGGAGAACCGTTTCAAAATATTGACGGATTGGTACCCTTAGTGGATAGAGTATTAGAGGTGGCACCGCAGAAACCAATTTGGGTCTATTCGGGATATACCTATGAAGAAATATTGGATTGCCCTAATAAACGACAATTGTTAGATCGGTGCCATATCTTAGTGGATGGGAAATTCGTGGATGATTTACGAGATCCAGGATTAGCATTTAGGGGTAGTAGTAATCAACGGATTATTGATATACAAAAGTCTTTGCAAAGTGGAGAAGTAGTTTTGTATATGGAATAACATGAGCTAGCTAAGTTAATATTATAAAATAGCGGATATTTGAACTGTAATGTCAAATATCCGTTTTTATATTGACTGATATTCAAATTAAATGTGTATGAGAGTAAAATAATTATAATAGGTGTTTTATAAAAGGCGAGGATACGTCTAACAATTTATGTTCTGATATAAGACAATAGGTATACACAATTACAAGATAATAGGATATAAATTGTAAATTAAAAAAGAGCTGTATAGCAATTGCCATAGAGCTCTTTTTAGCATTTAATTATATATTTATACAATAGTTTGGCTAGGATCCCACACTTCACCATCAGCATCTGGTAAAAATCCATATTCTTTAGTCCACAGTGTTTTGTATTTCACAGCTTGGTTGTGGATTTTTTCAATCATTTTTTCATCTGTACGGATGACTTTGGCAGGGCTACCTACTACTAGGGAGTAGGGTGGAATTTCTGTGCCTTCTAGCACGAGAGCGCCCGCACCGATGATGGAGCCACGGCCGATGTGACAACGGCTAAGAACGATAGCCCCCATACCCACTAATACGTGGTCCTCTAGGGTAGAGGCGTGGATGATAGCACTATGACCAATGGTTACAAAGTCACCAAGGATACAAGCGTGGTCATCGTCTACGTGAAGTACAGAATTGTCTTGTACATTCGAGTAGCGGCCTACTACAATTTTATTGACGTCCCCACGAGCGGATACATTTTGCCATACAGAGGCATATTCTTTTAGTTCTACATCGCCAGCAAGCTCAGCACCTGGCATAGCGTGACTTTTTGGATCTAATTTTGGATATTTTCCTTTAAATGGTAACATAGAAACCTCCTATATTATTTTGTATACGATAGTGTTATTTAATGAATCCCCTTGGGTTAAGGTACTAAGCCAAGGGGATGTAAATGGTATAAATGATACTAGTAGAAGATATATGTATGGTTTAGATAAACTGTTGTGCTTTTTTAATCGCTTCTTTTGCTTCTGCGATAACAGATTTTACAATGGCTTTCGCAGGCTCTACTTGTGTTAAGCGGTTCAGACCTTGACCAACTTGAACAACGCCGTTTACAGTATCTCCATCAACGGCAGCCTTTTTATTTGTACCGATAGCCATAGCTGTCAATTCACTTTTAGGGGCACAACTGTATTCAGCTTCTAAATAACGAGCTGTAAATTCACTTTTAAGACCACGTACTCCGTGATTGAAAGTAAGACCTGTCACAGTGGAGTCAGTATCTGTAGCGTTGATAATAGCTTCTTTACAGTTTTGATGCATTTTACATTCTTCCGCTAAGATGAAACGAGAGCCCATTTGAACGCCAGCTGCACCCATAGTAAGACCAGCAGCGAGTCCACGACCATCTACAATACCGCCAGCGATAATTACAGGGATATCAACCTCTGGCACAACGTTTTCTAGTAAGGCCATCGTTGTTTGTGTACCAATATGACCGCCTGCCTCTTGACCTTCGATGATGATGGCATCGGCCCCTGCAACTGCCACACGTTTAGCAAGTTTTACATTCGGAACCACAGGAATTACTTTGATATCTGCTGCGTGTAATGGTTCGATGAAAGGAACAGGATTGCCCGCGCCTAAGGTAACAAAAGCAGGTTTCTCTTCTACGATAACGGCTAAGATATCATCTAAGTTAGGTGCCATTAACATTAAGTTTACACCGAATGGTTTGTCAGTTAAGGATTTGCATTGACGGATTTCTTGGCGAACCCATTCTGTGTCACGACCGCCTGTAGCGATAACACCAGTAGCACCAGCATTGGCTACTGCGGCCGCAAGGGTGTGCTCAGATGTCCAAGCCATAGCACCTTGAATAATAGGATATTGAATGCCTAATAATTCTGTTAAACTAGTTTTCATAATTCCTCCTATATAGAATAGTGATTCATTTATTTAAATCACTGGAGCTTTCAACATGCTTTCATTATAGCTTAATAGAATGAAAAAATATAGTTGCTGTAAAAGATGATAAAAACAATGTATAATATAACTAAGCTTATCACTAAGAGATATGTGGCACATGGTGCATATATGATATTAAAATGATCCCAATACATATGTGTATTTTAATGAATGTAAAATAGTGATATGCTTGTATATGAGTTTATTAGGCTTAAAAAAGTTATCTATAAAGCTCATGTATATTATGGCAAATTAGGTATATAAGAATTATAGTGTAAAGGAGGACTTATGAAAAAGTCATGGTTAATTGGTTTAGGTATTGTAGGTGTACTTCTGATTTGGATATTTAGTTCCTACAATGGATTAGTACAAACGGAAGAACAAGTCAATGGGCAATGGGCACAAGTGCAAACGCAGTTGCAACGTCGATCTGATTTAATTCCGAATTTAGTGAATACTGTAAAAGGTTATGCGACCCATGAGAAAGAAACAATTCAAGCAGTAGCAGATGCACGGGCAAAATTAGGTGGTGCCAAAACGGTAGAAGAAACGGCGAAAGCGAACCAAGAATTAAGTAGTGCCCTAAGTCGTTTGTTAGTGGTAGTAGAAAACTATCCGAACTTAAAAGCAGATGCTAATTTCAGAGCTTTACAAGATGAATTAGCAGGTACAGAAAATCGTATTGCAGTAGCACGTAAGGATTATAATGGCAGTGTACAAGCCTATAATATGAAGATTCGTACCTTACCTACATCCATCATCGCTAGTCCTATGGGATTTCAGGTGAAACCATATTTTGAAGCAGATCAAGGGGCACAAAGTGCGCCGAAAGTGCAATTTTAATCCTTTTAACATATGTACTTACAATGACTATGTATCGTTGGAAGGAATTGAGCTATAGTGCGATATAAAAGGGTATCTTTCATGAGGAGGTAGGATGAGAAAAAAATATACATGGACTACTATTCTCAGTGCTTTATTTGTAACAATAGTTTTATTTTGGGGTAACCTATCTGCTTTTGCCTTAGATGTACCGAGTCCACCAAAAAATGGGTATATTTTGGATCAAACACGGACCTTGACTAAAGAAGATGTTCAGAAGATGAATCGTATGGGGTTTGAGTTACAGCAAAAGACAAAGGCTCAAATCGCGGTTCTGATCATCCCTACTTTAGATGGTGAGGATGTAACAGAGTATGCAAACAAGGTGTTTCGTTCTTGGGGCATCGGTGAAAAGGATAAAAATAATGGTATTCTTTTCTTGATAGCCCTTAAAGATAAACAAATGCGTATTGAAGTTGGCTATGGTTTAGAAGGTGCAATCAATGATGCCAAAGCGGGCCAAATTTTAGATGACTATGCCATACCGTATTTTAAACAAGGTCAAATAGGTAAAGGAGTAGTAAATACCTATGCTATCTTAGTAGGTGAAGCGGCTAAAGAGTACGGTATCACCATTGACGGAAGTCGTACCTATGAAACACAAAATGTAGAGGAATTAACGCCTTTTCAAATGTTGATTATAGGTGGAGGTATTCTCTTGTTACTCATTTTGGACTTCACTGTATTTGGTGGCGCTATTACACAATCTTTATTATGGGTATTAGCTTCTAGTCGAGGTGGTGGCTCTGGCCGTTCAGGCGGTGGAGGTTTTGGTGGATTCGGCGGTGGATCTTCTGGTGGTGGCGGTGCGAGCCGTCGATGGTAATAGATATAGATTTGCTAAATGTAGATATCATGATGTAATATGTCCCTATTATGCGTAGTTTGCAAATAGGTATCTAAAAATAACATAGAAAATGATTGAGAATATATTGAAAGTTTTCGATTGTAGTGGTATACTGATTATAGATAAAGTATCTGAGACAAATCTTATAGTACGAAAGGTGGTGCACACAATGGATAAAAAATACGTATGCGTAGTATGCGGTTGGGTTTATGACGAAGCTGTTGAAGGCGTTAAATTCGAAGATCAACCAGCTGATTACCTTTGCCCAGTTTGTGGGGTTGGTAAAGACCAATTCGAAGAAATGTAATTAATTTTTCGATAAATTAATCCACATACATAAGGGCTCTCCTATAGGAGAGCTCTTTTTCACATGAGAGTTAATTGCTAAGTCTTGTATGAGTTTTCTGAAAACTCAACAACATATAGGGCTAGTATTTGACAAAGATAGTATAGGTAGCTATAATAGTATAGTCGAGGTAAAATTATGAAACTGCAAGTAGAGCAAGCAAAAGAACAGATTGGACGGGTAGTCCCTTTTCTATGTACGACATCAGGTGATGATCTTGGTGACGTATCTGCTTTTCCTTGGAGCCGTCATGATATAACCATTAGTGGTGAGCTTCGTTATGATGGTCAACATTATGTGGTGAATGGTACCATAACAACAAATGGACAATATGAGTGCTCAAGATGCTTAACCGATACTAATTATACCCATACTGTTCCATTTGAAGAGACTTTTGGTGTTACACATTCCAACAGTGGAGACGGTGATGTGATTTCTTTCGATGGGGAAGAAATCGATCTAACGGAGACCATTCGGGAAACATTAATCATCAATGAGCCCTCTCAAGTGTTATGTCAGGATGATTGCAAAGGATTGTGTGTTCAGTGTGGAGCTAATCAAAATGTTTCACCATGCTCTTGTGAATCCTTTGTGGTAGATCCTCGATTAGCAGTGCTAAGAACATTGCTGAAGGAAGAAAATGATGATTAATACCTAGTGATTATGTTAAGGAGGTGCAGATAATGGCAGTACCAAAGCGTAGACTTTCCAAATGCCGTCGAGATCGTCGTCGTGCTAACTGGAAATTAGAAGTACCTGGTTATGTAGCTTGTCCACAATGTCACGAACCAATGATGCCGCATCGCGTTTGCCCAACATGTGGTTCTTACAAAGGAGAACAAGTAGTTTCTAAAAATGCGTAATAGAAACGAATGAGAAGGCCTTGTAAACTGTTGTTTACGAGGTCTTTTTTGTATGCATTTTATACCTAATTATGGTATAATAAAGAAACATTAATAAATAACTCAAGTGGTGATTATAAGAGGTGACATTATGTTAAGAGATACAATTTTAGTAACAGGACATAAGAGTCCAGATACAGATTCTATTTGTTCTGCTATTTCCTATGCAAATTTAAAAAATCAAATGGGCTTTCCAGCACAACCAATTTGTGCGGGTCAAGCTAATAAAGAAACATCTTTTGCGTTAAAGTATTTTGGCTTTGAACATCCAGAAATTGTAACTTCTTTTGCTGTAACAGTAGAAGATGTACTAGAAACAATTCCAGCAGTCGATGCAAAAGCAACGTTACAAGATGTGTTAGCATGGCGTAAACAATATGAAATGAACCGCATTCCAGTGGTAGAAAATGGTACTACTTATGTGGGTACGATTACGGCACAACGCTTAATTGATGCTTTAGAAGGTGCTATGGGTGGCAATGTGAATGTAACAGCTGGTGAGATTTGCACAAAAACTTCTTGCCAAGTGATTAGCAAAGAAACGAAATTACGTGACTTCAAAGCTAATTCCCACATCGGTGGATATCCTGTAGTAGACAATGGTACATACTTAGGTATCATTCGTTCTAATGTAGAAGCTCCAAAGCAAAAAACAAAAGTTGTTCTTGTTGACCACAATGAAAAAGTACAAATTATTGACGATATCGAAGAAGCAGAATTAATCGAAAATATCGATCATCATCGTATTGGTGGGTTGGTAACAGACAATCCTATTTTTATTCATTATGAAACTGTAGGATGTACTTGTACAATTCTTGCTAATTTATACTGGCAATATGGCCAAGAGATTCCTAAAAATATTGCTGGCTTAATGCTATCTGCCATTATTTCTGACACAGTATTATTCCGTTCTCCTACTTGCACTGAAAAAGATAAAGAAACGGCTAAAAAATTAGCAACTATTGCTGGTGTTAACTTAGAAGAATATGGTATTGAATTATTGAAAGCCGGTTCTGATGTATCTGATTATTCCGATGAAAAAATCGTGCGTACAGATTTAAAAGAATTTGAAGCAAATGGCAAAATCATCAGTATTGGACAAATCCAAGTAATGGATACTACAGATATTTTGGGCCGTAAAGCATGCTTGTTAAAAGCTATGGAAACATTGCGTAGTACCAATAATTACAGCGCTTCTTACTTGATGATTACAAATATCTTAACAGAAGCAACAAACTTAATCTTTGTTGGAGATGCGAATGATGTGGTAGCAGCCGCATTTAATGCACAACCTGTGGACAATGAAGTATATTTAGAACATACATTATCCCGTAAAAAACAAGTAGTACCACCAATTGTGGGTGCTATGAAAGGCTAATCTATAATAGGGGGTGCGTTGTAGTGAAACACAGCGCACCCTTGTTATATGCAAGAGAGGTATTATGATATTTGACGGTTTAAATAAAGAGCAACAAGAGGCAGTATACGCAACTGAAGGGCCTCTTCTTATATTGGCTGGTGCTGGATCAGGTAAAACACGAGTGTTAACATATCGTATCGCCTATTTGTTGACACAAGGGGTAAGCCCCTATGAAATTTTAGCCATCACATTTACCAATAAAGCAGCAAAAGAAATGAAAGAACGTGTGGAAACCTTAGTAGGGGATACAGCACACCGTATTTGGCTTAGTACATTCCATTCTTTTTGTGCTAAATTTTTGCGCTTTGAACTAGATTCCTTCATGGGATATAGTAAAAACTTTTCCATCTACGATTCTAGTGATTCTCAAGCAGTTATTAAACAAGCAATTAAAGCACTAAATTTAGATGATAAATATTACCCTGTAGGGGCTATGCAATCACAGATTAGCGATGCAAAAAATAGAATGAAATTAGCTAAGGATTTCCGCAGTGAAGCTCGTGACTTTTATTCACAACAAGTGTCTAAGGTGTACGATTATTATGAAGCCGAATTGCGAAAAAATAATGCTTTAGATTTTGATGATTTATTGCTAGTAGCTGTTAAATTATTACAAGAAAATCCAGCCGTACTAGAAAAGTACAGTCATCGTTTCCGTTATATTATGATCGATGAGTATCAAGATACAAACCATGCACAGTATACATTAGCATCTTTATTAGCTTCTAAATGGAATAATTTATGCGTGGTAGGTGATGTGGATCAAAGTATCTATGCATGGCGTGGTGCTGATATTCAAAATATCTTGGACTTTGAAAAAGATTATCCTAAGGCAAAGCTTATTAAATTAGAGCAAAACTACCGGTCTACGAAAACAATTTTAGAGGCGGCTAATGCGGTCATTGATTACAATGAGGGGCGCCCTGAAAAAGTGTTGTGGACAGATAAAGGAGAAGGTGCCAAAATTCGTCATTTTGAAGCTCAATCCGAACAAGAAGAAGGAGCTTTCATAGGAGATACCATCAAAAAACAAAAGGAAATTCACAATCGTAGTTATGGAGAGATGGCTATTTTATATCGTACCAATGCACAGTCTCGTGTGCTGGAAGAATCCATGATTAAACGTGGGATTCCTTATACAATGGTAGGAGGTACTAAGTTCTACGATCGTAAAGAAATCAAAGATATTTTGGCGTACTTACGTATTTTAATCAATCCATTTGATGATATCTGCTTGCAACGTATTATTAATGTGCCAAAACGTAGTATTGGATTAACTACAGTCGGTAAATTACAGGATTTTGCAAGAGAAACGAATAATTCACTATTTATGACATTGAGTCAATTAGACCAAATTCCTACTATAAAAGGTAAAACGAAAGAAAAGTTAGAAGAGTTTATGGGTTTAATTTTTACCTTAGTCAACGAGGCCACAGAGCTTTCCGTACAAGGTATTATTGAGGCCGTATTAGATCGGACTGGATATGTAGTGGAACTAGAGAATAGTACAGACCCACAAGACCAAGCTCGGCTGGAAAATATTGGTGAGTTGGTGTCGGTAGCCAAAGAGTTTATGGATACAAATCCAGAAGGTACTTTACAAGACTTTCTTGAGCAAGTAGCATTGGTGAATGATGTAGATTCCTTTGAACAAGAAGAATCCAAAGTGACGTTAATGACTTTGCATGCTGCAAAGGGACTAGAGTTCCCCGTGGTATTCTTAGCTGGTTTAGAAGAAGGATTATTTCCGCATAGTCGTACCTTGATGAATCCTGAGGAAGTAGAAGAAGAACGCCGTATTGCCTACGTAGGGATTACTAGAGCCGAAGAAGAGCTATATGTATCCAATGCCACTACACGGACTGTATTTGGTAAAACTACAGGGTATTTACCATCTCGTTTTTTGAAAGAAATTCCTAGCGAACTCATGGAAGAAGTACGGACAAAACGAACTGTGAAGGAAGAATTACAACGAAATGTACCATTTCATCAATCTGTAGCGAATCGACCTGTTACAAAACCTATGATTCGAAATCCACAAGTAGTAGATTGGACTGTGGGAGATACTGCTATCCATGCTAAATGGGGTGAAGGAACTGTAGTGGATGTAGTTGGTGAAGGGGCCAATGTAAAATTAAAAATTGAGTTCCCTACACAGGGATTGCGACAAATTATGGCTAAGTTCGCTCCTATACGAAAAAAATAAGGAAATCATACAATGAGTATTCAAGAAGACATTCAACAATTACAAAAAGAATTAGCCCATCATGCGTATTTATATTATGTGAAAGATGCTCCCATTATTTCTGACTATGACTATGATGTATTATATCGAAAATTAGTAGAGTTAGAAACAGCACATCCAGAGTATATTGTGCCGACCTCTCCTACACAACGTGTGGGAGCCAAGGTGGAAGGTAGCTTTGAAAAAGTAGTACATGGACAACGAATGCTAAGCTTAAGTAATGTATTTAATGATGCTGAAGTGGAACAATTTGGGGTGCGTTGTGAAAAAGAGTTGGGCCATGCGCCGCAATATGTAGTGGAATTGAAGATTGATGGCTTAGCGGTTAACCTACATTATGAAAATGGTCTCTTTGTACGTGCGGTCACACGTGGTGACGGTCGTGTAGGGGAAGATGTAACAGCGAATGTAAAAACCATTCAGTCTATTCCACTAATCATTGATAATGCGCCTCCCTTCATTGAAATTCGTGGAGAAGCCTATATGCCGCATAAGGAGTTCAAACGAATCAATGAAGAACGAGAAGAAGCAGGTTTGCAAACGTTTGTAAATCCTCGTAATGCGGCAGCAGGATCGTTGCGCCAACAAGATCCAGCCATTACGGCGAGTCGAAATTTAGACTTTTTTGCCTATGCGATTGGTTCATCAGAAGGATCTAACATACATACACAACAGGAATTATTAGAGCAACTCGAAGCTTTTAAATTTCATGTGAATCCTCATTATAAATTGTGTAGTTCCATCGTAGAGGTGATAGAACACATTCATTACTGGGATGTAGAACGTCACAATTTGCCATATGATACGGATGGAATGGTTATCAAAGTGAATGACTTTGAAGACCAAGAGACATTGGGGACCACAGCGAAGGACCCCAAATGGGCGACGGCCTTCAAGTATCCACCAGAAGAAGTGGAAACGATTGTGAAGGATATTACAATCAATGTAGGACGCACAGGGGTATTAACGCCAACGGCAGAATTAGAATCTGTGTTCGTATCTGGTACGAATGTATCACGGGCAACTTTGCACAATGAAGATTTTATTAAAGAAAAAGACATTCGTATTGGTGATACGGTACGTATTCATAAAGCTGCAGAAATCATTCCAGAGGTAATTTCTGTGGTAGTAGATAAACGAAAATCGAATTCTGTGCCTTATGAAATGCCCAATGCTTGCCCGGTGTGTGAATCTCCTACGGTGCGCCGTGAAGGAGAAGTGGCTATTTATTGTAGTAATGAACATTGCCCAGCGGTAGAGAAGGAAGGTATCATTCACTTTGCATCCCGTGATGCCATGAACATTGATGGATTAGGTCCTAGTATTGTAGAAGCGCTAGTGACAAATCATCGTATTGAAACGGTAGTGGACTTGTATCATTTGAAGGAAGAGGATATTACATCCTTAGAGCGAATGGGCAAAAAGTCGGCCCAAAATTTACTAAAAGCGATTGACGATTCTAAACAACGCGGCTTAGGTCGAGTGTTATTTGGACTGGGTATACGTTTAATTGGTGCAAAAGCAGGGCAAACCATTGCGAAATACTTTACTTCCATTGATAGCTTAATGAATGCCACCATAGATGAGTTGACTAATATTGATGAAATAGGACCTACCATGGCGAAAAGTTTGGTAGAATATTTTGGAAATGAACGAAATCGCCAATTGATTGAAGGGTTACGTCATGCGGGAGTACGGTTAGAAGAGGAAGTGCAAGAAGCCGTTGGCAATGAACTGGAAGGACAGATCATTGTATTGACTGGTAAGCTTACTTCCATGGGACGTTCTGAAGCAGGGGCAATCCTAGAAGCTCATGGAGCGAAGGTAACAGGTTCTGTCAGTAAAAAAACTACTTTGGTCATTGCCGGTGATGATGCAGGTAGTAAACTAACGAAAGCAGAACAATTGGGTATCCCTGTCATGGATGAACAAGGATTATTAGATTTAATCAAGGATTTCTAAGCTATCTATTGATAATGAGGTAGACTTTCCTCTATAATAAAAAGATAAGCTTAGAAAGGTTAGCTATATGGAACATAGAACATTATTAGAATACTTTCAAGAGCATACAAGTTCACATCCTTTTGAGGTGCTACATCATGTCACACTTAAGAATGTGTCACCAGGACATGTGGAACTAGATTTTCACAGTGAAGAACAATTGCACAGTAATCCGCGAGGCGATGTGTATGGTGGGGTACATTTGAGTTTGTCAGATTATCTCATGGGATTGGCTTGTATTACACTAGGAAAGCAAGTGACAACAGCACAAATCAATGGTAATTTTGTAAAATCATTGCCAAACAATGCAAGAATCCGTGGTGTATCCAATGTGGAACACAAAGGTCAAAGTACGATGGTTACAACATGTCGTTTGTATAATGATATGGGAGAACTTGTCTATATGGGAAGTGGAACTTTTATGGTTCTTGACGATTTGGTATTACCAGAATTACCATGGTCGTTGTTAGATGAAGAATAGTTGGAGGATAGGAATCAATGAAAGAACAATTGCAAGCATTGCAAGAGAAAGCAATCGCCCGAATTCAAGGGGCTGCGAACTTGCAGAAATTACAAGATATTCGTGTTACCTATTTAGGTAAAAAGGGAGAAGTTACCTCCTTATTAAAAGGATTGGGTAAATTATCTCCAGAAGAGCGTCCTACTATGGGGGCCTTGGTAAATACAGTGCGTGTGGCTTTGGAAGAAGCATTAGAAGCAGTACAGCAACGCATGGAATCTGCTGTGCTGGCGGCTAAAATAGAACAAGAAACCATTGATATTACCTTACCAGGCCGTCCTGTTCATAAAGGTCATTTACATCCACTGACACAAATCAATGAAGAAATTGAACAATTCTTTGTGTCCATGGGTTATGCTGTAGAAGAAGGTCCTGAAATTGAATCAGACTATTTTAACTTTGAATGCTTGAATTTAGCTGCAGATCACCCAGCACGTGATATGCAGGATTCTTTCTATATTACAGATTCCGTATTACTTCGAACTCATACATCTCCAGTGCAAGCTAGAACCTTACAACGTAGTGAAAAAAATGCACCTATCCGTATGATTGCACCGGGAAAAGTGTATCGTTGGGACTATGATGCTACACATTCTCCAGTGTTCCATCAAGTAGAAGGGCTTGTTATTGATAAGAATATTACTTTCTCTGACTTGAAAGGTACATTGGAATTGTTCTTGAAAAAAATGTTTGGTGAAGATACAGCTGTACGTTTCCGTACAAGTTTCTTTCCTTTCACAGAACCAAGCGCAGAAGTAGATATTTCTTGTTGCATGTGCCACGGTGAAGGATGCCGTGTATGTTCTCATACAGGTTGGTTAGAAATTCTTGGTTGTGGTATGGTACATCCAAACGTATTGAAATTGAATGGTTACGATCCTAATGAAGTGCAAGGTTTTGCCTTCGGCATGGGTGTAGAACGTATTGCAATGTTGAAATATGGTATTAATGATTTACGTTTATTCTATGAAAATGATAAACGTTTCTTAACGCAATTCTAGGAGGTTATCGTGAAAGCTAGTTTACAATGGATGAAAGACTATGTATCTGTGAATATCGGCGAAAATCCTCAAGAGTTTGCAGATGCTTTAACACAAGCAGGGATTCCAGTAGAAGAAGTCATCAACTGTGATACAGGTATTAAAAAGATATACACAGGGAAAATTGTAGAAATTACAAAACATCCTGATGCAGATAAATTACAAGTATGTCAGGTGGAATGCCTAACAGAAGAAGGGGAGCCTGTGACGAAACAAATCGTAACAGCCGCAACCAATGTGGCAGTGGGACAAATCGTTCCTGTGGCATACCATAAATCTCGTTTAGCAGATGGTACAGAAATTAAAAAAGGTAAACTTCGTGGGCAAACATCAGAAGGCATGTTCTGTTCTGTAGCAGAATTTGGCTTATCTACAGATGTTGTATTGCCAGAAGAAGCTACTGGTATTTATATCTTCCCGGAAGGCACAGCTATTGGCCAAGATGTAAAAGAAGTGCTAGGTCTTAATGACGTAGTCTACGAATTTGAATTAACACCAAACCGTGCAGATTGTTTCTCCATGGTTGGTTTAAGCCGTGAGTTTGCCGTATTAGATAAAACAGAGGCTACATTCCCAGCTGTAACCGTACAAGAAGAGGGACCATCTATTGAAGGTCGTTTGAATATTTCTATTGCTGATACAGAGTTATGCTCTCGTTTCATGGGACGTTTGATTGAAAATGTAAAAGTTCAAAAATCTCCATTATGGTTACAAAATCGTTTGCGTAATTGCGGTATTCGTCCTATCAATAATGTGGTGGACGTAACAAATTATGTGATGTTAGAATTAGGTCAACCAATGCATGCTTACGACTATGATCATCTTCATGGACATAGTTTAGTAGCTCGTAAGGCTACAGAGGGAGAAGTAATTCAAACCTTAGACAGCAATGATCGCACATTAGCAGATACTATGCTTGTTATCGCTGATGCTGACCGTCCTGTAGGGGTAGCTGGTGTGATGGGTGGTGCTGATAGTGAAGTATCCAATGAAACAACAACGGTTGTATTGGAAGCTGCTGTATTTAATGGAGCATCCATTCGTCGTACTTCTCGTGCATTAGGTTTACGCTCTGAAGCATCTGGCCGTTTTGAACGTGGTGTGAACAGCGAAGTGACACCACTAGCTTTAGATCGAGCAGCACAATTGTTATTGGAGATTACACCAGGTGCTACGGTAGCAAAAGGTGTAATCGATGTATATCCAACTGCGAAAGAAGTACGTACAGTATCTTTCACAAGTGAAGCTGTGAATGCGTACTTGGGTACGAATATTGCAGAAGAAGAGATGGTTAGTATTTTAACTACCTTATCCTTCGGCGTGAAAGTTGATGGTAAGACATTGGTGGCTACTATCCCATCTTGGCGTGATGATGTAACAGGCATGCCGGATATTGCGGAAGAAGTAGCACGCATTCATAATTATGATAATATTGTACCTACTACGCCATTGGCACGAATCCAAACGGGTACAGTATCTCCTATGCATGCATTAGTACACGATGTGAAACATGCTTTGGCTGAATCGGGTTTAGATGAAATTATTACTTTTAGTTTCATGCATAAAGATAGTTTGCAAGATTTGTTAATTCCTGAAACAGATAGCAGACATCAAGCGATTCCTATTCTAAACCCAATTTCCGAAGAGTTTCCGGTGATGCGTACTACTTTAGTACCTAGCGTCTTAGAAACAGCAAAACGCAATGTAGCTCAAAAGAATTTAGATTTAGCCGTTTTTGAAGTGGCTACTGTGTACGAACCTAAGGCATTGCCGCTTACAGAATTACCAAACGAACGGATGATGGCAGCAGGGGTTATCCTAGGAAAATGGAATCGCCAAGAATGGAATGTACAGGCTAGAAACGTAGATTTCTATGATTTAAAAGGTATTATTGAATCTGTACTCGCTAATCTTGGTGTTGAAAATTATGCAATTAGCCGTAGTAAAGAATATTATTTACATCTAGGTGTGAGTGCTAGTATCTCCGTAGAGGGTGTTGAAATTGTACGCTTTGGTGAATTACATCCACAAGTAGCAAGTCATTATGACATTAGTGGTAAAGCATATTTATTTGAAATGGATTTAGAAGCATTGTTACAAGTGAACCGCAAAGGAATTTCTTTCACAGCAATTTCTAAATTCCCTGGTACTAGTCGTGACTTAGCGATTGTAGCACCAAAAGATGTGCAAGCTATTGATGTGTTAGAAGTGATGAAACAAGAAGGCGGCGAATATCTTGAGAGTGTTCGTATCTTTGACGTATACGAAGGGGAACATATCCAAGAAGGATATCGTAGCTTGGCGTATACCTTGTCGTTCCGTTCTCATGAAGGTACATTAGTAGATGCTGATATTGAAGATAGAATCCAAGCGATGTTAGCAACATTAGCAGACAAAGGTTGCACTTTACGATAATACGTAAATCCTACGGGATGTAACAATCGGTCATCTCTCTTATGGGATGACCGATTTATTATAAGGAGTTGTGATGGAATTATTAGCCCCAGCAGGGACAATGGAAAACTTTATGGCCGCCCTTGAAGCAGGGGCTGATGCCATTTATTTAGGCGGTAAGGTCTTTAATGCGCGATCTCATGCAGGAAATTTTGACTATGATGAATTGCGTGAGGCTTTGCGATTAGCCCATATATTACAGGTGGGTATCTATGTAACGGTGAATATCTTGGTAGGTGACCGTGAAAGTAAAGCCTTAGCAGAGCATCTACGGGAGCTAGAATGCATTGGTGTAGACGGCATTATTGTGCAAGATCTTGGTGTTGCAAGAATAGCGCGTCAAGTAGCGCCTACCTTAGAGCTTCATGGTAGTACACAAATGACAGCTACTAATTTGGAGACTGTACAATTTTTAGAACGATTGGGGTTTACTCGAGTTGTCTTATCTAGAGAATTGAGCTTAGATGAAATTCGTCATATTTGTAAACATGCGAAGGCTGAAATTGAAGTGTTTATTCATGGAGCGCTTTGTATTTCCTACTCTGGACAATGTTTGATGAGTAGTTTCATTGGTGGACGTAGTGGCAACCGTGGGTCTTGTGCCCAACCATGTCGCTTGCCATACCAATTGGTTACTTTAGATGGTAAACAAATTACTCATGATAAAGAGACCTATATCATGAGCCCTAAGGACTTAAACTATAGTGCGTATATGAAAGAGCTCATCGAAGCAGGCGTAGCTTCATTCAAAGTAGAAGGACGCATGAAAAAGGTATCCTATGTGCATGAAGTCATCGGTACGTATCGGACTATCATCGATAGATCTGGACAAGCCACAGAGGCAGATTTTACTCGCTTAGAAGAAGGGTTTAATCGTGGGTTCTCTACGGCTTATTTAGAAAATAATGGTTCCAAGTCTATGATGACTATCAGTGCGCCTAATCATTTAGGAAAATACTTGGGAGAAGGTCAGGTAAAAGGCCGTATGCTGGTCTTGCGCACTAAGGAGGCTGTAGCAGAAGGCGACTTACTGAAAGTTATCGCCCATACGGGAGATGTGCACTACATTACGGTGACGGCGGATATGACTTTTGATCGTAATATATATCGCATTCCACTTGCAGAAACTATTAGTGCAGGCAAGGTCTATCGTGCCAGTCAAGGGGGATATACGAAACAACGAGGCTTAAAAGATTTTACTCGTAAATACAAATCCTATATGTTCTTACATGGTGAAGAAGGTAGTACTGTGTCATTGACGATGATGTTAGATTCTGGTCAAACGGTAACAGTCACTGATGAATATGTATTACAAATGGCTAATCATAAACCTACTTCTGTGGAGAAAATTACAGAACAATTAGGTCGATTAGGGAATACTTTATTTGACTTAGATCATGTGACGGTTCCAGAAGGTTCTTTTATGTGGCCTAGCAGTGTCTTAAATAGTCTTCGTAGACATGCTGTGGAGGCTATGGAAGAATTGCTAATAGAACAATACGTGGCATCATGGGAAGCACGTAAAGCGAACTTGCCCACAGGGATGGAATTATTAGGAGACATGACAAAAACTGTGGGGCAGGTGTTAGGATTTACACAGGCGCATACCCTAGAATCTAATACAAAACAATTAGAAATCTTAGTGGATTCCTTAGAAGGTCTGCAGCAGGCAATCATGACGCCAGTAGACCGTATTGTGTTTGGCGATCCATTACACAGAATCCCAGTAGCATATCCTGTATATCAAGAAGCTGTACAAATGTGCCGTGAGGCTAATAAAGAAATTATATTTAGTACTCCAAGGGTGATTAAGGATAATGAAAGTACAGCCTTTAGGGATATGGTAGCCCATATGGTACAAGCCAATCCAGATGGGATTCGAGTACATTTCTTGGGGGCTTTGGAAATATTACATCAACTGGGATATACAGGTGTGGTGGAAGGTGATACAGGATTGCAAATCTTTAACTCTCACACCTTGGGCATACTTAATGACTTAGGATTTAGTACTGTCAATGTGTCCTTAGAGGCTACCTTACATCAAATGAATACGATGGCAAGTAAAAATATTATGCCTATTGGAGCTATTGTGCAAGGCCGTGTAGAATTGATGATTTCTGAGTATTGTCCTATCAGCAGTTTTGCCGGTACAGGTTATAAACGAGGTTGTCCTGTGGTGTGTACGAAACAAGACTATGCTTTGCAGGATAGAAAGGGTGAACTATTTCCAATTTATACAGATCCATTCTGTCGTACCCATATTATGAATAGCCGTGAGTTAGATATGAAAAGCTATATCGATGACTTACGACGTTCTAGGTTACAACGTCTAGTCCTTGACGGAAGACAACGAAGTCCTAAATGGATTGCTAAAGAGGTGAGTATGTATCGTCAATTACTAGAGGGGGCTGTGGAAGCACCGAGCAAAGAAGGAGCTACTCATATCACACGGGGACATTTTTTTAAAGGAATATTAGGGGAATCATAATGAATAGTGAACAAGTCTTAGACTTTCAACATATACGGCAAAAGCTGGCAGATGTGTGTTCCTCTGCCATAGCTAAAGAATATGCACTGAATTTGCAACCTATGCACAACCGTCAAAAAATTGAAGATGCCCTAGATGAAACCGTGGAAGCTATGCGCTCCTTAGAGCAAGAAGTGGAGCAACCCATCAGTGGCACGAAAGATATTCGTACAACTTGTACGAAAAGTCGTAAAGAAATTATTTTGACTCGTGAAGAGCTTTGGGACTTGCATACTACTATCTTGGCATATAATCGGATGCATCGTTTTTTTAAAGAAAAGTATCTGCTCTACCCATTATTATCTTTGTGGGTACAGGATTTGCCAAGTCATGATAAGCTGACCAAGCGCTTTGAACGAACTTTTGATGCCTATGGTGTGTTACTGGATGGCGCTACACCTAAACTACAACAGTTGCGAATGACCATGAGTCGTACAAAGAATGCTATTAAAAATGATTTACAGCGAATATTACAGGATAAGGATAATCAAAAATACTTTCAAGAAGCTATCGTTACTATGCGTAATAATCGTTACGTCATTCCTGTAAAACAAGAATATCGAGGAGCATTTCCTGGTCTTATTCATGATAGATCTGCTACAGGTGCCACTTTATATATTGAGCCGATGCGGTTGGTAGACTTAAATAATGAATTACAAGAAGCTATCTTGGCAGAAGAACAAGAAGTACTTCGTATTTACAAAGAGTTAACAGAGTTGGTACGAACTCATGCAGACACATTATTAGATGCATGTAAACGTGTATCCCATGTAGAATTTGTCTATGGAAAAGCAGAATTAGCCATACGGATGAAAGCTGTCCGTGCCATCATTAGTCAAGGTCGAGAAGTGAACTTACTACAAGCGCGTCATCCTATGCTAGCTCCGAATGTGGTAGTTCCTACTACCATCACTTTAGGGACGAAGTATCGTATTTTGTTGATTACAGGTTCCAATACTGGTGGTAAAACAGTGTCTCTAAAAACATTGGGATTGTTGGCGTTAATGAATCAAAGTGGCTTATGTATTCCAGCTGACAGCGGATCTGCTTTACCAATCTTTCACCATATCTATGCAGATATTGGAGATGAACAAAGCATTGAAGCCAGTTTGAGTACATTCTCTGCCCATATGTCGCAGGTAATTCGGATACTGAAAAAGGTAGGACCAAATGATTTAGTATTACTAGATGAATTAGGTTCTGGTACGGATCCAGAAGAAGGAAGTGCCTTAGGGATTGCAATCATTGAATACTTCCGTAAAAAAGGAGCACTCATGATGGTGAGCACGCATTATAATGAGTTGAAAACCTATGCGTATCAAACGGAAGGTGTCGAAAATGGTCATGTGGAGTTCGATGAACGTACATTGCGACCAACCTACAGATTACATATTGGTGTAGCAGGTAGTTCACATGCACTTAGCATTGCAGCACGCTTAGGATTACCGCAAGATGTGGTGGACTTAGCTCGCAAACAATGGGAACTGAATGGACGTAGTGCTATGGAAGATATGCTTCGTGACTTAAATCAAGAGCTTAGAAAAACGCAAGAACGGGAACGAGCTTTGAAAAAAGAACAAGAAGAAGTGCGCCGTATGCGTACCCAAGTGATGCGTGATAAAAAAGCATTACAAGATAAGAAAAAGGTCATCTTAGAAAAAGCTCGAGAAGAAGCGCAAAATATGAAACGATCTGTTCGTATTGAAAGTGAACAAATCATTAAAGAGTTAAAAGGTTCTTTTAATGAAACGGACAAGCAAAAACGTCAGGATGCTATATCTAAAGCTAGAAAAGGCGTATCCAATGTAGCTGTTCCAACAGGGACTATTGAAAAACGAGATCCTTTAGATGTGACTAAGGTAAAAGTAGGCGATGTTGTGTTCCTAGATAACTTACAATCTTTAGGCACTATATTGGCTATTCAAGGAAAACGGATTCAAGTTGACATGAATGGACTGACAGTGACTGTGAAAGAAAAGGATTTATTAGCAGCCACTCGTGAGGAAGCCAGTGCCTTATTGCGTAAAGAAAATCCTGTACCTATGTCCAATCGTCAGCGGAAACGATCTGGTATGGCGGTCATTCGTCAACAACAAGCCTCTACTGAGTTAAATATTATTGGTAGAACTGTGGATGAAGCTATTGTAGAAGTAGGAAGATTCATTGACCAAGCTATACTAGCTGGATTAAATTCGGTGCGTATTGTTCATGGTAAAGGAACGGGAGCTTTACGGTCTGGAGTTCATGATTATTTAAGGACCTTGCCAGGTATTAAAAGTTATGACCTAGCTAGTTTAGATGAAGGTGGTGCAGGAGCGACGACTGTAATCCTATAAATGAATCCTTTATGGAATTCTAATTTGTGCAAAAATCTGCAATAGAGTATAATTAAGGGAGTTCTATAGGAAATAATGAGCTTTAGAGAGGTGACATATGAATCCTAGTTCATCAAGACCCATTCCTCCTAGGAGACGGGTAGTGCAAAAGAAACCGATAAAGAAAAAATCATCTTGGAAACGTTCTTTTTGGATTTTCTTTATCTTATTTATATTGATTGTAGCAGGTGCAGGTTGTGGATTTTTAGGTGCCACTATGTCTTCTTTACCGGACGTGGCTAATGTAAAACCAGCAGCATCTTCACAAATATATGATGCGAATGGTGATTTAATTACTACAGTCCATTCAGAAGAAAATCGATTACCTGTGAAGTTGTCAGAAGTTCCAAAAAACCTTCAGAATGCTTTTATTGCTACAGAAGATAATCGTTTCTATAGCCATCATGGTATCGATCCTATTGGTATCTTACGCGCTGTATGGGTAAATATTATTCATGACGGTGTTGCAGAAGGTGGATCTACGATTACACAACAGTTAGCACGAAATGCTTTCTTAACACAGGATCGTACCTTTAAACGTAAGATTATGGAAGCTTTATTGGCATTGCGTATTGAACAACACTATACAAAACAAGAAATTTTAGAAATGTACATGAACCAAATTTATTTTGGTCAAGGTGCATATGGCGTACAAACAGCGTCTCATGTATACTTTGATAAAGATGTGCAGGACCTGTCATTAGCGCAGATGGCAATTTTAGCGGGCTTACCGCAAAGTCCAAATTATTATTCTCCATTTAATAATCTAAAAGCAGCTAAAGCGCGTCAGGCTGTTGTATTGGGACAGATGGTGAAATATGATTATCTATCAGCTGATCAAGCAGAAGAAGCCAAAAATGCGGACTTACACTTGTTAGATAAACCAAAATCTTCTAATGGATATGGCAGAATGAGTTACTTTGTAGATTATGTTATTAATGAAGTATCAGAACGATATGGTGATAATGCAATTTATAAAGAAGGTATGAAAATTTATACTACCATTGATATGAAGGCACAAAGGGCTGCTGAACAGGCTATGGAAAACTTACCAAATTATTATACGGATGAAAATGGCTTACAGCAGCCACAAGGGGCATTGATTTCTATTAATCCTCATAATGGTCATATCGTAGCTATGGTGGGTGGCCGTGGTACAGATTCCTTTAATCGTACTACTATGGCGGTACGTCAACCGGGCTCAGCCTTTAAGCCATTTGTATATTTGGCAGCTTTGAAAAATGGAGATACTCCAGGTACAGTATATGTAGATAAACCATCTGAATTTAATGGCTGGAAGCCTCAAAACTATTCTCGTAGACATTCAGGCGCTATGACAATGCGTAATGCAGTAGCTCACTCTAATAACGTAGTAGCTGTATTAGCAGCAGATAAGGTGGGTATGTCAAATGTGTTGGACCTAGCTGAGAAAATGGGGATTTCTACATTAGATAAACATGGTGATGATAACTTAGCTGTTGCATTAGGTGGTTTGACAAAAGGTGTGACACCTATGGATATGGCGGTAGCCTACGGGGTGCTTGCCAATAACGGTGTGAAAGTTAAGCCTGTAGCTATTACGAAAATTATAGATCGTAATGGTAATATTGTAGAGGAAGGTTCTGTTGAGGAAACTCGTGTTGTAGAGCCAAAATATGCATATATGATGACAAATATGCTTGAATCTGTAATTAAATTTGGTACAGGTGGTAATGCTTATTTTGGTCGTCCAGTAGCAGGTAAAACTGGTACTACCGATGAAGAAAAAGATGCTTGGTTTGCAGGTTATACGCCTGATTTAGTGACAGTGGTTTGGATGGGTGATGATAGTGGATCTGAAACTTTACATGGTACCACAGGTGGTCAAACACCAGCTATCATCTGGAGACAATACATGCAAGCAGCTTTAGCAGATACTCCAGCATCTAACTTTACAGTGCCAGAGGGGGTAGGTCCTGAGGCTTATGCAGGCAATACAAACCCAGCTACAGATAAGAAAAAAGATGAGAAAGACAAAAAAGATAAAAAAGATGGAGATGTAGAGGAGGATACTAGTACAACATCCAATGATGAAAGCCCATCTAAATCTAAAAGTAATAAAGGGAAGGAGCCAGTTGTTGCTCCTAGATCATCTAAAAATTCACAGTAACATAGGAGATAATCATGATTAGTGCAGCAGAACAGTTTCGCCTCATTTCCCATGGGGTAGCTGATCTTTTACCAGAAGATGAATTTAAAAAGAAATTAGAAAAATCCGTGGCAACGAATACGCCATTGATTGTCAAATTAGGATTAGATCCAACAGCTCCAGATATTCATTTGGGCCATACTGTTGTTTTGCGTAAGCTTAAATTATTCCAAGATTTTGGACATAAAGTTATCATTTTAATTGGTGACTTTACAGCTCGTATTGGTGATCCAACTGGCAAAAGCGTAACTCGTCCACCGTTGACAGAAGAACAAGTGATTACTAATGCGAAAACATACCAAGAGCAAATTTTTAAAGTCTTAGACCCTGAAAAAACAGAAGTTCGTTTCAATAGTGAATGGTTAAGTAAATTGGATTTTGCGGATGTATTGAAGTTAGCCTCCAAATATACAGTAGCTCGTATGTTGGAGCGAGATGATTTCCACAAACGATATACAGAAGGTCGTCCTATTAGTATTCATGAGTTCATGTATCCATTGATGCAAGGTTACGATTCTATCGCTTTGAAAGCTGATGTGGAATTTGGTGGTACTGACCAAACATTTAACCTGTTAATGGGACGCCATTTACAAGGTGAAGAGGGGATGCCCGAGCAAACCATTATTACAATGCCAATTTTAGAAGGCCTTGATGGAGTTCAAAAAATGAGTAAGTCTCTTGGCAACTACATTGGTATTAGTGAAGCTCCATCTGAAATGTATGGTAAAGCGATGTCTATTCCAGATGAGTTGATGATGCGTTACTTTATGTTGGTAACAGACATGAGCATTGAAGAACAAGAACAACTTAGTAAGGATTTAGAGTCTGGTGCAGCCCATCCTAGAGATGTAAAAATGAAATTGGCTCATACTATCGTTCGTCTATATCATGGAGAAGAAGCTGCCAATTTTGGACAAGATGAGTTTGTGCGTGTGTTCCAAAAACATGCGATGCCAACAGATATTCCAGAATATAAAGTGGCAATCACAGAAGAACCTGTGTTTGTACCACAGTTATTATCTGATGCAGGCTTAACAGCAAGTAATGGGGAAGCAAGACGATCTATTAAAGCTGGAGCTTTCAAAATCGATGGTGAAAAATGCAACGAAGAACATATCGTATTGAAAGATGGTATGGTGTTGCAAGTTGGGAAACGTAAATTCATTAAAATCGTCTCTTGTTAGTCTATGTAGGCTGTGGCGTTTTTAACTAAATAAGATAAAGGGAAGACCGTAACACACCCCTTCTCAAACTATACAGTGGTTATGTTTGTTCAGGGGTATGTTACGGTCTTCTTGTGTTTGAGTGATTTAGGTAGTAAGAGACGCCACAAGGCTACTACGTCTAACTGCGTTCCTCTGTGGATAAGCGTGTGGTTCGACTCCCACCTAGTCAATTTATTGATAGCACCCGTATAGGGTGCTTTTTTATTAGTTCTACATCTTTATATCGTCATTTCTGTATACTTTATGATGGCATTTATAATACTTAGAGATATTTTAAAAAGATTAGGCTTAGTATAGCAATATATATTCCTCTATATTTCAAAAATGGCGTTAATTTGCTAACTAAATTAGGTATACATATAGAATAATGCTTGACTATTTATTATATGTGTTGTACTATATAGTTAAATTATGAACACTATATCTAATGGAGGGATAATCATGAGTCGTGATACTGCATATGTTCTTTGGTTTGATGAATTGCATCGTGAGGATGTGGATATTGTTGGTGGTAAGTCTTCTTCTTTAGGAGAAATGACTTCTTCTACGAATGTACCTGTTCCTTATGGATATGCTACTACAGCCCATGGCTATCGTTATTTTATGGAAGAAACTGGTTTAGTAGATCGAATTAAAGCTAAATTGGAAGAATTGCATGATGTGGAAAACTCTGCGTTGTTACGTAAGGTGACTGCAGAAGTACGTCAAATGATTATGGATGAGGAAATGCCAGCTCCATTAGCTGAGGCTATTCGTGAAGGCTATGAAGAATTAGCACGTAAAGTAGGGGAAGAGAACCCATTTGTAGCGGTAAGATCTAGTGCCACTGCGGAAGATTTGCCAGATGCTAGTTTTGCAGGTCAACAAGATACATACTTAAATGTTCGTGGTGCAGATATGATCATTGCTAAAGTAAAAGAATGCTATGCATCTACTTTCACTGACCGTGCTACCTACTATCGTGTAAAACAAGGTTTCGATCATATGACAGTAGCCTTGTCAGCAGCCATCCAAATGATGGTATACTCTAAAGCTGCAGGCGTTATGTTCTCTGTGAATATTATGAATGGTGATGATAAATCCATTATTATCGAAGGATCTTGGGGTCTTGGTGAGTATGTAGTGCAAGGTACAGTGACACCAGATAATTTCACTGTAGATAAAGCAACAATGCAAATTACCGATCGTATGATTAATGATAAAAATCTTGCATTAGTACGTAAACCAGAAGGGGATTGCGTTGAAATTCAAATTCCTGAAGACCAAGCTCGTCAACAAGTTATCACAGACGAACAAGTTATCGAATTAGCAACTTATGCAAAAGCAATTGAAAAACATTATGGTTGCTATATGGATATGGAATGGGGCATCGATGAGCGCGATGGAAAAGTATGGATTTTACAAGCCCGTCCAGAAACTGTATTCTCTCAAAAGAAAGAAAAAGAAGAAACTGTAGTGGAAGCGACTACAACAGAACGTAAGATTGTTGTAAAAGGTCTTCCTGCGAGCCCTGGTAAAGCAGCAGGTCGTGCTCATGTGATTGAAAATCCAGAAGATATCGATGATTTTAAAGAAGGAGAAATCCTTGTTACTACTATGACTGCACCTGACTGGGTACCGGCAATGAAAAAAGCTAAAGCTATTGTCACAGATGCAGGTGGTATGACTTGTCATGCGTCTATTGTAAGTCGTGAGTTGGGGATTCCTTGTATTGTAGGTACAAAATCTCGCAGTGAAGAGGCGACGAAAACGATTTCTGACGGTCAAATGATTACTGTAGATGCTACAAATGGTATTGTCTATGATGGAATTTTAGAAGAGGCTACTAAAAAAGTAGAACCGGCAGCAGAAGCTCGATATGTAGAGCCAACACCGATTACAGCTACTAAAATCTACATGAACTTAGGCGATCCAGACTTGGCTGAAAAATATGGCGTATTACCTTGTGATGGTATTGGTTTAATGCGTGAGGAATTCATTTGGACTACTTTTATTCATGAACACCCAATGCATTTAATCGAAACAGGTCGTCGTGATTTTGCCATCGATACCTTAGCCGAAGGTATGCGTAAAGTATGTGCAGCCTTAGCCCCTCGACAAGTTGTATTGCGTTTGAGTGACTTCAAATCTAGCGAATACCGTGATTTAAATGGTGGTGATAAATACGAGCCAGAAGAATCTAGCGCGTTACTTGGATTCCGTGGTGCTTCTCGCTACTATGATGAACGCTATGCACCAGCGTTCTTGTTAGAATTAGAAGCCATTAAAAAAGTACGCAATGAATTCGGTTTTAAAAATTTGCAAGTTATGATTCCATTCTGTCGTACTGTGAAGGAAGCAGCAGAAGTAACTCGTATTATGGCAGAACACGGCTTGCAACGTAATGCGGACTTCAAAGTATGGTTGATGGCTGAAATCCCTGCGAACATTATCTTGGCGGATCAATTCAATCAATATGTAGATGGTTACTCTATCGGTTCCAATGACTTAACGATGCTTGTATTAGGCTGTGATCGAGATAATGAAACTGTACAACATATTTATGATGAAAGAAACTTGGCTGTAAAACGTGCTATTAAACATTTAATTGAAACAGCACACAAAGATGGCAAAACAGTATCCATCTGTGGACAAGCGCCAAGTGTATATCCAGAGTTCTGTGAGTTCTTAGTAAAACATGGTATTGACTCTATTTCTGTAAATCCAGATGCTGTGGTGTCTACGAAAAAAATGGTGGCACAATTAGAACAACGCATTATGTTAGATGCTTTGACAGGCAAAGGTCGTCAAAATACAGAAGCTTTAGATTGGTAATAGATGAGGAGGCTCTGGAAGGAGCCTCCTTTTTCATAGAAAGGTAACAATATGAATCTTTCAAAACGACAAGAATCGATTGTACAAATTGTACAACAAGAAGGGCCTATCACTGGTAAAGCTATCGCTACAAAATTAGACTTAACGAGGTCTGCGTTGCGATCAGATTTAACGGTACTGACAATGATGGGTATTTTAGATGCACGGCCAAAGGTAGGGTATTACTATGTTGGTAAAGTGGCAAATAATCCCTTAGCGGCTGAGATTAATAGTTTTACTGTGGCACAAGTTATGTCAAGTGTGGTAGCAGTCAGTTCCACAGCATCTGTGTATGACACAATTGTTACCATGTTCACAGAAGATGTAGGAACTATCTTAATCTGCGATGATGGTATATTAAAAGGAGTGGTTTCTCGTAAAGATTTATTGCGTGCCTCTCTTGGTGGGTCTGATTTAAATACTATGCCTATTTCCATGATCATGACACCTACTAGTAAAGTCGTAGTGGCATATCCCGATATGCCTGTTGTGGAAGCAGTAGAACGGATGATTGATTTTGAAATCGATTGCGTACCGGTAGTAGATAAGGTATTATTAGAGACAAGTAAAGAATATCGTGTAGTAGGTCGTATTTCTAAAACCACAGTGACCCGTTTATTTTGGGACTGTGGAAAACGATAGGAGTAATTATGGCTAAAATTATTTATGCAATTTCTGACTCCCTAGGAGAAACAGCTGAATCAGTGGCACGTGCTACGGCAAGTCAATATGATAAGGAAACGATTGATATCGTTCGTGTGCCCTATATTAATGATGAATTACAAATAAATGAAGTGGTAAAAGAAGCTGCTACCGGCGGACATGTGATCTGTCATACCATTGTATCACCAGCATTGCGGTCTTATTTAGATACAGCTTGTAAAGCACAGGGTGTGCAAGCCGTAGATATTATGGGCCCTGTTATGGATGCAGTAGGAACTATGACAGATACAGAGCCTAGATTGGCACCTGGTATGATTCATAAATTAGACCAAGAATATTTCAAAAAGGTAGAGGCTATTGAATTTGCCGTGAAATACGACGATGGTAAAAATCCAAAAGGCTTTGAAAAAGCAGATATTGTCATTATTGGTATTTCTCGTACTAGTAAGACACCATTATCTATGTTCTTAGCCTATAAAAAAATAAAAGCAGCCAATTTACCATTGGTACCAGAAGTACCGTTACCAGAAGAATTGTTCCAAATTCCAGGGCGCAAGATTGTGGGGTTAATTATTGATCCTTTCAAATTGAACAATATTCGTGAAGAACGTCTTCGTACCATGGGACTACATGCGGACGCTAATTATGCGAATGTAAGCCGTATTGAAGAAGAGTTAAATTATGCAAAAACTGTGATGAGACGGTTGCATTGTCCAGTACTTGATGTAACTAATAAATCTATCGAAGAAACAGCTGGTATGGTGATGCAAATCATTCAAAAAAATCGTGTCATGGATACACGCTAAGCTAGGAGGTGTCATATGAGTATTCGTGAAATGCTAGAAGAACGAGAATATACTATGTTAAGTCCTTATGCGGCTAAAAGTAGAGAATCTGTAAGAGATCGTAAGGAAGAGCCTGATCCATATCGGACGGATTTTCAACGAGATCGAGATCGTATTTTACATAGCAAATGTTTCCGTCGATTAAAACATAAAACACAAGTATATATTGCTCCAGGGGACCATTATCGGACTCGTATGACACATACCTTAGAAGTGGGACAGATTGGACGTACCATTGCACGGGCGTTGCGG
Source organism: Veillonella sp. CNR 79/14 (assembly GCF_003992185.1). Taxonomy (NCBI): domain Bacteria; kingdom Bacillati; phylum Bacillota; class Negativicutes; order Veillonellales; family Veillonellaceae; genus Veillonella; species Veillonella sp. CNR 79/14. The sequence continues at coordinate 55,858 of NZ_RQVH01000001.1, forward strand.
TTGAATGAAGATTTGACAGAGGCTATCGCTATGGGGCATGATGTGGGACATACACCATTTGGACATGTGGGGGAATACGCCCTTCGTGATATGGTAGGTCATTTCAATCATAATGAGCAAAGCTTGCGCATGGTGGAAAGTATAGAAAAGGATGGACAAGGTCTTAACCTAACAACTGCTGTTCGTGATGGTATTTTAGGGCATACAGGCTCTCATATGCCTCTTACCTTGGAAGGGCAGATTATACGCACTGCTGATCGTATCGCCTATTTGTGTCATGATTTTGATGATGCGTTGCGAGCACATATGCTCAGGGTGAATGATTTACCGAAAGAAGTGGTACAGGTCTTCGGAGATACCCATTCCAAAATGATTACTGCCATGGTCACAGATATGGTGACATCCTCTATGGATCAACCGGTGATTTCTATGTCAGAACGTGGTGTGGAAACTATGAATATTTTCCGTCGTTTTATGTTTGAACGTGTCTATCGGGCACCGTCGTTAATTCCAGATCGGAATAAAGGTGACTATGTGGTAAAACACTTATTTATGTACTATAAAGAACATCCCGAGGCGATTCGCCATGAAATCCATCATGACAATCCCATTACAGACCAAGATATTGTGGACTATGTGGCGGGTCTGACAGATAACTATGCGATAAAACTATTTACTGAGTATTATATTCCTAAAGTATGGGATAATTAATCTGCTTTCAAAGAAATGCTGCGCTAAGGCGTGGCATTTTTTGCTTGCAAATTTAGGTTATTCATACCCTAAACTCTTTAAAAATAAAAGTTTGGGTTATTCATACCCTAAACTTTCTAAAAATGAAAGTTTGGGGTATATAGACATCATCGAATTGATGAGTTTCTTAGTTTGACATTTGTTCCTATTTTAAGTAAACTAAAGAGTAGTACTGAGTAGTATACTTTGAGTTTTAATAGATATAAAAGAGAGTATGAAAGGAGGGCTATATTGGTTACGGTTAAAGAGAAAATTTTAGCAGCGGCGGCCATAATGATTGAAGAGCAAGGCATATCATTCCGCATGGATGATTTAGCAAAAGCACTGACTATCAGTAAACGTACGTTGTATGAACAATTTCGTTCTAAACATGAAATTGTAGAAACCATTTTAGTCCATGGGGCAGAAGATTTTTACAGACAGCATGAGAATATTGTGAACAATAAAAGTCTTACTGTAGAAGAAGTATTAGATAGGTATTTTAAAGTACGATCAAATTTGTATGCGGCTTTCAGTGGAGAATCTTTCATATAAATCTTCTTATATATACCGCAACTACAAGAAACGTTGAAAACTTTGTTCAAGAAAGATTGGGACTTACTTAAACACTATTTACTACACCAACAAGAGCAAGGAACTATTGCTCGCTATGTGGATGTTGATATTATCATTATGATGTTGCAAGGTGCTGTACGACGCATTGTGTTTGAAAGCTCCAATCATCATGAGGATATTTATAAATATATGCCAAAGGTTATTTCAGTTATATTACAGGGTATTACAAATAAGGGTGAAATGAATGAAAAAACAAGCGTATAATGGTTTAGTGGCAGCTAGCTTGGCAGCCCTTGTACTTGTATCTGGTTGTGGTGGACAAGCTCCGGGGCAAGGTCCAACGGAGGTTAACTCCTATAAAATCACAGCTACTGATACAAATGTACAAGAATCTTTCAATGGTACTGTATTGGCACAAAATTCTATTGTGATTCGAGCGAATGTATCCGGTCGAGTTGTTGAAAAATATGTAAAAGGGGGCGACACGGTAAAAGCCGGTCAAGCATTGTATCGTCTCGATGGACGTCAATACGAAGCGAACCTAGCTAGTGCACAAGCCAATGCAGCACGATCTAGCGCAGCGTACCAAAACTCTCAAGTCGATTTACAGCGCTATCAAACATTAGCAAATGAAGATGCCATTGCCCGCCAAACACTGGATACACAAGCTAGTGTGGCTGCACAAAATCGCGCAGCCTTAGAAGCTATGGAAGCACAAATCCGCTTAGCGGAAAATAATTTACAAGATACGGTTGTATATGCGCCATTTGATGGTACATTGGAAATGGATGATGTAGATTTAGGTACATTCGTTACAGCTGGACAAACAGCACTTGTCACATTGAACTCTACCGATCCAGTATATGTACAATTTAGTATGAGTGAAGCAGAGTACTTAGAATATAAAAAAGCACATCGTTCTGTAGATGGCGAAGTAGAATTGAAATTGTCCAATGGTGAAATCTATGGTACCTATGATGATAATCACAAAATTGTAAGCACAATTAAAGGTCGCATTGTGGAAGCTGCCAAAAACTTAGATAGCGGTACAGGTCAGCTGATTTTAAAAGCAGCATTCCCAAATCCAAATCATATGTTGTTACCAAATATGTATGCATCCGTTATTACTAGCGGTGAAACTATTCAAGGCGCTATCTTAGTGCCATCTCGTGCTTTATTACAAGTATTGGATAAAACATTTGTGATGGTCATCCGAGATGGTAAAGTAGAACAAGTGCCTGTCACAACAAGTGGTACCAGTGGTAAATACACCATCATTCGTCCTTCCAAAGATGGTAAAGGTTTAACAGTAGGCGATGAAATCGTTGTAGATGGCTTAACAAAAGCGAAAAATGGCGCAGAAGTAAAAGCAACTTTATTAAGCAAAGAAGATATTGAGAAAGGTAATTAGGGTGATATTGTGTCAAAATTCTTTATTAATCGCCCTATCTTTGCCATCGTAATCTCTATTATCATTACATTGCTAGGGTTGATTTCCTTATCAAAACTGCCGATCGACAGATATCCACAGATTTCTCCACCGCAAGTACAGGTACGTACTGCCTACATGGGGGCCAATGCTGAGGTTGTAAGCGAATCGGTAGCGGCAGTCATCGAAAAACAAATCGTTGGCGTCCAAAATATGGATTATATGCAATCCACGAGTACAGGGGATGGTTCCTATAACTTGACAGTTCAATTTGAGCAAGGAACTGATGCCGATATGGATACGGTAAACGTACAAAACCGTGTAGCCCGTGCCTTGGCATCCTTGCCATCCGAAGTACAAACGGTGGGCGTGACCACTACGAAATCTTCTGGTGATATGGCCATGGTATTCTCCTTGGTATCGCCAAATGGTAGTTATGATAGAACTTTCTTGAAAAACTATGCCACTAACTACATGATGGATGCCATCCAATCTGTGAATGGTGTGGGTACAGTGCAGGAGTTCGGTGCTGACTATGCTATGCGCATTTGGCTAGACCCTACAAAAATGTCTAAGTATGGCGTTACCATAACAGATGTAAGCAATGCGATTCGCAGTCAAAACAAACAGGCTGCAGCAGGTGCGTTAGGTTCCGATCCAATTGACAAAGATCAAGCTTTCAACACATCTGTGAAAGTACAAGGTCGTTTGGCTGAAATTTCAGAATTTGAAAATATCGTAATTAAAAAAGATAAAAAGAATAATTTATTGCATTTAAAAGATGTAGCTCGTGTTGAATTAGGGGCACAAAGTTATTCTGTAGAGCCTACAAGCTTCTCAAAAGAAACGGGCAATGATAAACCAGTAGCTGTATTTGCTGTTTCATTAACGAATGATGCGAATACATTAGAAACAATCAATGCTGTAAAAGAGGTTATTCACCAACAAGAAGAAGCATTCCCACCGGATATGCAAGCGAAGATTATTGTAGATAATACAAAATTTGTAAAAGCTTCTATGAAAGAAGTAGTAAAAACCTTTGAAGAAGCCTTGATTCTCGTAGCGATTATTGTGTACTTGTTCTTGCAAACATGGCAGTCTACAGTGATTCCAATGATTGCAGTGCCAGTATCTTTGATTGGTACTTTTGCGGCGTTCCAAGTAATGGGCTTTACTGTTAATACATTGACTTTGCTAGCCATGGTGTTAGCGATCGGTCTCGTCGTGGATGATGCGATCGTCGTAATCGAAGCTGTAGAATATGAAATGCGCTACAATGGGTTGAAACCAAAGGCGGCTACCGTAGCAGCCATGGAAAAAGTACAAGGCCCTGTTGTTGGTATTGCTTTCGTATTGATTTCCGTATTCGTTCCAGTGGCCTTCATGGGTGGTTTAACGGGGGTATTGTATAAACAATTCGCTTTAACAGTAGCTATTTCTGTTATTATTTCTGCCTTTGTAGCATTGACATTGACGCCTGCATTGTGTGGTATTATGTTAAAACCACATAAGCCAAAAGAGACTACTAATATAGTGGGTCGTTTCTTGGAGTGGTTTAATGGATTCTTGGATCGAAGAATCGATCAGTATGGTATTCTTTTAGCTCGTTGGTCCAATCGTCTATGGGCCACATGGTTGGCATTGGCTATCTTCTTAGGTGCAGCTTTTGGTATGATGCGTATGGTGCCAAGTGGATTCGTACCTGCTGAAGATAGTGGCTATTTTCTGGTTGCGGTATCCTTGCCGCCAGGGGCGACTTCTAGTCGTACAAAAGATGTATTAACTGATTTAGGTCATTTCTTGAACGAAGATAAAGATTCTGATGGGACCATCACAGTACCTGGCTTTGATATCTTAGCTGGGGCAGCACAAACGAGTGGTGGTGTAATCTTTACATCCTTAACAGATTGGGGTGAAAGAACGCAACCAGATCAACAGCTTGGCTTAAAGATTCGAAATACTTTCATGCATGGTTCTAAAGATCCACGAGGAACGATTATTCCGTTGAATCCACCATCCCTCCCAGGTCTTGGTAAGACGGGTGGTTTCTCCATGTACCTCATCAATAAAGCGGGTCATAGTACAGAACAAATGAATGCGGTAGTGCAACAGTTCTTAGGAGAAGCTCAAAAACGTCCTGAGTTCCTTAGTATTTATACGACTTTCAATACGGCCACACCATCCTATAATTTTGATGTGAATCGTGATAGAGCGGCTCGTGATGGTGTAGCTGTGACAGATATTTATACAGCCTTACAAGGATATTATGGTGGTATGCAGTTAAATGACTTTACTAAGTTTGGTAAAAACTACAAAGTTATGTTACAAGCGGACAATCAGTTCCGTACCGATCCTAGTATGAATCATCTATTGACTGTTCGTAATGCAGCAGGTCAAATGGTGCCAGTTGATACGTATATTACACCGCAAAAAACGACATCTGCCTTTGTGGTAACACGATATAACAACTTCCCAGCAGTGAGCATTGGTGGTAATACTAAGCAAGGTGTTAGCTCTGGTGATGCTATCAAAGCCTTAGAAGAAGTGGCGAAAAATACATTGCCACAAGGATATACCTATGATTGGGGTGGACAAACTCGTGAGGAAATCAAAGCGGGATCCCAAGTGTTGATTATCTTTGGATTCGGTATTGTCTTTGTATTCCTTGTGTTGGCTGCCTTGTATGAATCTTGGAAAGTGCCATTTGCAGTATTATTATCTGTTCCAACAGGTATCTTTGGTGCTGTTCTTGGTCCATGGTTATTCAATATGATTGGTGCCATGATGAAATCTACACATTTCTTTGCCTTGGATATTTACTTCCAAATCGGCTTACTTACATTAGTGGGCTTGGCAGCGAAGAATGCGATCTTAATCATTGAATATGCTAAGATTCGTGTTGATGAAAGAGGTATGAACTATGTAGACGCAGCTATTGAAGCAGCGAAGATTCGTTTACGTCCTATCTTGATGACGTCCTTTGCATTCATCATTGGATGCTCGCCATTGATGTTGGCAAGTGGCGCTGGTGCTGGTGCCCGTGCATCCTTGGGTGTGACCGTAGTATTTGGTATGATTACAGCCACATTCTTTGGAGTGGCAATCATCCCTATGCTGTTCATCATTATAGAAAAACTAGGCTTTAAACGTCACTAATTAGGCTATGCAGCCTCGTTGGTCGTTGCTTGTAAGGCTATGCAGCCTTGTGGCGGTCTTAATTGAATATGATAAAAAGGGAAGAGCACGGCATACTCCTCACAAACGGTATTTCATAATGTTTGTTCGGAGCACGCCGTGCTCTTCCTGTGTTTGTATCATTTTGTCAGTAAGGGCGCCACAAAGGCTGCTACACCTAACTGTGTTCCTCAGGATTTTATAATGTGTGAGCACGACATATTCCGACCCGAACTGATACAGTGGTTAGGTTTATTTGATCATTTTAGCTTTGGAATTACTAATTCATTTTATTGATATCTTGAAATAGATAATAAAATGACCTAACGTAAAGAGGTCTGACCACCTCACACGTTAGGCCCATTTCTTTTAAGCTTTGAGATGAGCCTAACGCCTGCGCACGTTGATGGCTCTTCTTATTTATAAATTAAGTATACCATACTTTATGATAAAATACTACTTTTTAGAGTATGCAGCTTGTAGGTTGTCACTAATTAGGCTATGCAGCCTTGTGGCGGTCTTAATTGAATATGATAAAAAAGGGAAGAGCACGGCATACTCCTCACAAACGGTATTTCATAATGTTTGTTCGGAGCACGCCGTGCTCTTCCTGTGTTTGTATCATTTTGTCAGTAAGGGCGCCACAAAGGCTGCTACGCCTAACTGCGTTCCTCAGAGTATAGTTAGAGCACGGCATACTCCTTACAAACGGTATTTCATAATGTTTGTTCGGAGCACGCCGTGCTCTTCCTGTGTTTGTGTAATTTTGTCAGTAAAGACCGCCACGAAGGCTGCTACACCTAACTGCATTCCTCCGGGGTAGGAAACTATATTGATACATGTTAATAGTTTGGGTAATTTTGTAGTATAATGAAGATTAGAAGAGTCATTAACGTGTTGTTAGGCTCATCTCTTCCTATTATGGGAGGAGGTGATACTATGACTGCATATGAAAAATTATCTTTATTGATTCAATTTTCTATGTTAATTGTAGAAGTTATTCGTTGCTTTTATAGCTAATGAAAACGCCTAACGAAATGAGGTTTTACGGCCCTCACACGTTAGGCGAAATCAAATTTTGACTTTTTGAGATGAGCCTAACGCCAGCTACACGTTGATGGCTCTTCTTTTTTACATGTCAAGTATACCATACTTTGCAAAAAAATACTACTTGTTCCTACGTCTAACTGCGTCCCTCTAAGAGTTAAATTATGGGAGAGGTTTGTGTTTTGTGGTATAATGAAATAATAGCCGATGAACTAAGTTCATTCGATGAGTGAGGTACAAATGAAAGTTATTATTTCAACGTTGAATTCAAAATATATACATTCTTCTTTGGCGTTGCGCTATTTGCAGGCTTATGGAAGAACGAAAGACGAGGCATATGAGATAGTGGAATACACTATTAATATGCCTATTTTAGATATTTTAAATAATGTCACTACGTTAGACGCAGATGTAATAGGCTTTGCTTGTTATATCTGGAATATCGATATGACATTGCATCTATGTTCTATGATCAAAGCGGTCCGCCCTAGTACTAAGATTATCTTAGGGGGGCCTGAGGTGAGTTATACAGCGCGGGAACTATTAGAAGACCACCCGTGTATTGACTATATTGTACAAGGGGAAGCTGAGGAGGCTTTCACTTCGTTTGTGAAAGCAATTCGTACAGGTCACTCTCCTGTTGATCCTGTCATACCTGGTATCCTAGGTAGAGAACAAGGGAACATTCAAGGGTCTGAAGAGGCTGTAGAGGTGAAGGACCTAAGTACAATACCATTCCCGTACACAGAGGAAGATATGCTTACCTTAGGGAATAAAATTGTCTATTATGAATCTTCTCGTGGTTGTCCCTTTAGTTGCCAGTATTGTTTATCTGGAAATCGCAACACTGTACGATTCTTTCCCCAAGAACGGGTAATCGAAGAGTTAGCTTGGTTCGTAGAGCACAATGTAAAACAGGTGAAGTTTGTGGATCGTACGTTTAACTGTGCGCCTCATCATCATATTCCATTGATGGAGTGGATGCGTGACCATGGGGGACAGACGAACTTTCACCTGGAAATGGAATCCATTTTAATGACTGAAAAAGAAGTAGATATTCTAAGTTCTACTCGTCATGGTCAAATACAGATTGAGGTAGGCGTTCAGAGTACGCATGATAAGACCTTAGAGGCGATCCATCGGCGCAATGATTGGGGTCGTATTCAATCTGTGATACCACCAATCATCAAGGCTGGGCGCACCCATGTGCATATGGACTTAATTGTAGGTTTGCCATATGAAAGTAAATCTATTTTCGAGAAGTCCTTTAATGATTTATTCAGTTTGCAACCTCATGCGTTGCAGATTGGGTTTTTAAAGTTATTAAAAGGCTCTGGCGTGCGTTCCATGGCAGAGTACGAGTATATTGCCAATCCGAAAGCACCTTATGAAGTATTACAAACCCATGTCTTGCCTTATGATGATGTACGCATGTTAAAACATTTTGAAGATGTGTTTGAACGGTTCTATAATAGTGAACGGTATCGCACAGTTTTTGGGTACATTAGTGAAAGCTTAATCCAAGAAGGATCGGCCTTTGCCTATTTTGAAGAAATGACCAAGCTATGGTTAGAAAAAGGGAATCAAGACCGTAAATTAAATGATGCTGATCAAATAGCATTCCTTTATGAGTTCTTTACCTTGAAAGAGGACCAAGTGGCCTGTGATTTATTGCGCTACGATGTATTGACATCTTTCAATGGGAAAATCCGTGATGAACGATTTGGTTTATCTAAGGATAGAAAGCAAGAAATGCAAGATGCCGAGATATTCTGGCGTGAGGAAGCATTAGTTCGACAATACATTTCTAACTATTCCTTTGTGGAGTGGCGTAAAGTGAGACAAGATTACCACACGATAGAGGTGTGTGGTGCTACATTGCCATACTTAGGGATTTCAAGGGGTTCTTATAGTGCTGTAGAGGTCATCATCGATGTAAAAGGTGAGACGAAACCTTTTATACGTCCTCAACAATGTGTAGATACGAATTTGAATTATCCAGAACATATTGCTAGTTCAACTATCAGGGAGGAGGTGTGATATGAGTGATACCACAAAGCCAAAGCGGTATCGTATGATATCTGCTTTTTACAAAGAGCGATATGGGGAAAAGGCTTATAAAATTCCAGTGGCATTACCGTTGACATGCCCTAATCGCGATGGATCAGCAGGTGTAGGTGGATGTACCTTCTGTGGTGAAATTGGAGCAGGCTATGAAAATCGACCAGCCTCTATGACGGTGAAACAGCAAATTCATGAAACAGTGGTGCATATTGCGAAAAAATATAAAGCCTATAAATATATACCGTATTTTCAGAATTTTAGTAACACCTATTTACCACCAGAGAAGTTTCGCCAGTATGTGGAAGAAGCTTGCTTAGAACATGTGGTAGGCATTGCCATTGCCACACGTCCAGACTGTGTACATGATGCCTATTTAGATATTTTAAAAGATATACAAAACAAATATGGTATTGATGTCTATGTAGAATTAGGCTTACAATCGGTGAACTATCATACATTACAAAAGGTAAACCGAGGACATACGATGGCGGAGTTTATCGATGCAGTATTGCGCATCAAGCGTTATGGATTTGAAGTGTGTGCTCATATGATACTGAACCTTCCATGGGACACCATGAACGATGTTATTGAAGGAGCGAAAACTTTATCAGCATTACAAGTAGACCAAGTGAAGCTTCATGCATTATACTTAGTAAAGAATACGAAAATGGCACGTGATTATGAGGCTGGTGAATTTACCTTAATCAGTGCAGAAGAATACGCTCGACGAGTGGTAGAATTTTTACGTTACCTAGACCCTAAGATTGTATTACAACGATTGGTGGGACGTGCGCCAGAGGAAAATACAATCTTCACGAATTGGTCTATGGGCTGGTGGCGCGTACAAGATTTGATTGATCAAATTATGGAAGACGAAGATATTTCTCAAGGCAGTGGCTATGATTATTTACATGGCGCTGCGGTTCAAAAATTTCTGTGAAAGGGAGCATATGGCTAATCAGAGATTTACCATACCTACTTATGACATGGTAGGACCTATCGTGGGACCTCAAGGATCTCACATGAAAGTATTAGAAGAACTAGTAACAGTAGATATATTACATCGAGATACCATTGTGGATATAACAGGTTCAGAGGAATCTGTACAAGTAGCAATGGAAGTGTTAGATGTACTGTTATACTTGTTTAAAAATCATATTAAAATCACCGATCATCATGTGCGAACAGCTACCACGATGATCTTGAAAGGTGAAAAAGAATCACTTTTTCAGTTATATGAAGATACTATCAATGTGACTGTGAAGGGGAATCTTATCATTCCTAAAACAGTGGGCCAAAAACAATATGTAGATAGTATTCGTCGCAATACGATCACCTTTGGTATTGGTCCTGCGGGAACAGGAAAAACCTATTTAGCTGTTGCACTGGCAGCATTTTACTTGAAAAATCGTGAAGTGGATCGTATTATTTTGACGAGACCTGCCGTAGAGGCAGGGGAAAAGCTAGGGTATTTGCCAGGCGATTTACAAGAAAAAGTAGACCCTTATTTACGTCCTCTCTATGATGCTTTACATGATATGTTCGGTGTAGAACGAGTGCAGAAGATGCTCTTACAAGGGACTATCGAGGTAGCACCATTGGCTTACATGCGTGGTCGCACCTTGGAACGTTCCTTTGTCATCCTTGATGAAGGGCAGAATACGACGCCAGAACAGATGAAAATGTTTTTAACTCGCTTAGGGTATCAATCGAAAATGGTGGTTAATGGAGACCCAACGCAAATTGACTTGCCACCGAAGATAACATCTGGTTTGATTGAAGCAGAGCAAGTGTTACAACGCATCAAAGGGATTCGGTGTATTTATTTTTCTGACCAAGATGTGGTGCGTCATGATTTGGTAGGTCGTATTGTGAAAGCCTATGAAGAATATCAACTTTTAGAGAAAGGGAAACAAGAATGATTGTAAGTATTTCCTATGATGAGGGAATCGAACAGAATAGCACTTACGAGGAAGTCATTCAACGGTGCTGTAATGAAGTGGCTCGTGTGTATGGATTGCACGAGGAAGATGAATATAGTGTGCTCCTCTGTAACAACGGAAAAATTCAGGAATTAAATCGTGAATACCGTGGTAAAGATATGCCTACAGATGTGTTATCGTTTGCCCTCAATGAAGGAGATGAAGCTTCTATCGAGGAAGAAGGACAGTTATTAGGGGATATTGTCATTTCCCTAGAGCGAGCGGCAGAGCAAGCGAAAGAGTATAATCATGATTTTATTCGTGAACTTGCCTATTTAACTGTTCATAGCTGTTTACACATTTTAGGCTATGACCATATGATAGATGAAGATAAAAAAGAAATGCGCACAGAGGAAGAATTTGTGCTTGGTAATTTAGGTTATGTACGAGAGGATATGCCATATAATGAATAGTGGAAAAGGATTTAAATCAGGCTTTGTAGCCGTTGTAGGTCGACCAAATGTAGGAAAGTCTACATTAATTAATGCATTGATTGATGATAAAATTGTTATCGTATCTGATAAAGCGCAAACGACACGAAACCGTATTGTTTGTGTCTATACAGATGAAAAGAAACAAATCGTGTTCATGGATACACCAGGGATTCATAAGCCAAAACATAAATTAGGTGAATTCATGGTAGACCAAGCGGTAGATTCTTTGCGTGAAGTAGAGGCTGTCTTATTTGTAGTGGCAGCTAATGAGAAGCGTGGTCCTGGTGACAACTTTGTCATTGAACAACTTCGTAAGGTGAATGTACCAGTGTTCCTCATTGTGAATAAAATTGATACGATGGAAAAGCAAGACTTGTTAGAGGCTATCGTATCCTATGAAAATAGCTATCCTTTTGAAGCGGTGGTACCGATTTCTGCGAAAGAAAAAGACAATATTGAGGAAGTGGTGAATTTATTAGAAAAACATTTACCGGAAGGTCCAAAATACTTCCCAGATGATATGATTACAGATCAACCGGAACGTTTGATTATCTCTGATATTGTGCGTGAAAAAATCCTGTTACAGACTCATGATGAAATTCCTCATGCCATTGCTGTTGATGTAGATGAAATGAAGACAAGAGAGGATGGCACTACCTATGTACGAGCTACTATCTATGTAGAGCGAGATTCTCAAAAAGGTATCATCATTGGTAAACAAGGAGCCATGTTAAAAACTATTGGCCGCCAAGCTCGTGGTGATGTAGAGCGTTTATTGGCTACAAAAGTATTCCTAGATTTATGGGTAAAAGTGAAAAAAGACTGGCGCAATAAATCTGGTATGTTATCTGAATTGGGATATCGGAATTAATACTTAAGGCCGGTTATTTTATGGTATGCTGTTAATCTTTTAGGTCATAGTGTAGACAACATTACGTATGAAAAATCACATACCTTGAGATAGAGTATGGTATTGTTAAAATAGTGTATATAGAAAGGACTGATTTATATCGATACCCCCGTCACGGGTGGCATGATTCTATTTGCCATCTTTTGTATTTTAATCATTAGTTTGTTTGTTATCAGTAAATTCTCCTTTGCTCGTTTACGAGAAGAACATCTAGAAGATATGGACTCCTTGAGTGATGGGAAAAAAGAAGAATTACGTGAATTATACCAACGGCCAGAACGGTTTATGAATACGTCCACTTTCTTTATTCTCTTCTTTATAGTCGTTTTAGCAGTCTATGTAGGACGCTATTTAGAAGATGGGACTGATGTGGTATTACATTATTTAGGAGTGTATGATGCCACATATGCCATTATAGTAGAATGGATTGTATTAGCATTATTTGCTGTAGTAGTGCTCATATTTGGTGAAATTATTCCTAAAGGGCTGGCATTATCCTTCCCTGAACGCTATGTGGGGACTACAGTGACGATTGTTCGGTTAGCTGGAAAAATTGTAATTCCTTTTGTATATCTTGCGGAACAAATTGGTAATACAGTACTGAAAGCTTTCAAAGCTCCCTATCGTACAGAAATCGATCTAGTGCATACAGAAGAAGAAATCCGTGCCTTGGTAAGCCGTAGTCATCAACAAGGTGAAATTGACCATGTGGAAGGTGAGCTTATCGATAATGTATTCGATTTTGTGGATCGCATTGCGAAGGAAGTTATGATTCCTCGACAAGATGTGGTGTGCGTATATACCCAAGATAGTTTTGAAGAGACCATGCATATCGTATCGTCTACAAGCCACACGAGATATCCTTTGTGTTTAGAAGATAAAGATCATATTATTGGTCTTGTCCATATTAAGGACCTTATGGAACGCCGTGAAGAGGCGAGTAAGGATTTACGCTCCATACGTCGTAATATTCTTGTCATTCCAGAAGTGATGAAATTATCTGTTCTGTTACAGCACATGCGGACACGTCGTATTTATCAAGCTGTTGTGGTGGATGAATACGGTGGTATGGTGGGCTTAGTTGGCTTAGAAGATATCCTAGAAGAACTGGTGGGTGATATTCAAGACGAACACGAACGAGATTTACCAGCCATTGTAGAAAATCCAAATGGAACTTATAATTTTGCTGGGAAAGTTCTGGTAGACGAAGTGGAAGATGTGTTAGATATTTCCTTTGGTGATGTGGACGAAGATACTATTGGTGGTGTTATTTTCGGTATGTTAGAGCGAACACCTGCCATTGGTGACGTCATCACCGTAGGTGGATATACTTTCACAGTGACAGAAATGCAAGGCTATCGAATAGAACGTGTATATGCCGTGCCAGTGCCTGTTGAAGAAAACATAGATGACGAATCAAATTAATAGATACTGTATGTAATACTCATAGGAATTTTAGGTTTGTAGGGTATGTATATGTTGAAGAAAATCAAGAGTATATACAAGGATGATACATGTATTGCTGAATTAGTAGTAATATACTGTTAAGTATGAGGAATTGTAAATGAAAGCAAATACGTTTACTAGTGAAGCCATCGTACTGTGGCGTAAAAAACGAAAATACTATAGTATCTATGCATTTCTCACGAAGTTAGAAGGTATTATACTTTGTTCTGTTCCTCATAAACGTAAAGCTAACTATAAAGAAGGAGCGTATTTACAACCTTTAAGCTGTTTATATTTGACAGTAGCACCTAATGGAGACATGTACGATATTATCCAGATAGATGGGATTTCTACACGCGATTATGAAAGTTTAGAAGATATTTCCTATGCTACTTTTAGCGGTGAACTGGTAAGTGCTTTATTTGAAAAAGGTAAATTAGACCGCAGTGTATATACGAATATGAGCCGATTTTTACAATCTATACAGGATAAACCCATTCGCTTAGGTTCTATTGTGCTGGGGTGGCATATGTTAAGTCTGGCGGGATTTGTGCCACAAGGGCAACATTGTGAAGACCCTGAGGTAATGGCAAGTCTTTGCGATGAAATCTATGAAGCCTGTCAGTATGTAGTGAAACAAGAGCTACAACAAGGGATAACAATGCTTTTGAACTATGATTGGATTCCTACAAAGCCTTTACGTCTTACTGCGAATCAATGGGATCAATTAGAAATTCTATTGCGAAAACTTTTGACATATCAACTAGGATATACATTGCATAGCATTGAGTTTTTAGAGACGATGATATAATTAATATATTAAAATGAAAACAGGAGCTACCTTTCATAGAAGGAATGCTCCTGTTTTGATTTGTGAAGTTATTGTAAAATGTATAATGAAATAATGAGTGCTTATATACGCACTAAATAGTATAGTAAGCGGTTATATTTCTTTTTTCTTTTTAGAAATTAGGCTAATGATATAGGCTGTTGCAATGGTTGCTAATGCTGTTCCTACGATAGTAGATAGGCTAGCTCCTAAGAATGGGTTGCTGTCAAGGAATTGATGGTACATATAAGTACCAGATGCCCAACAAATGATATACAAACTAGGTCCATGGTCAAGATGTGGACAATGACGTAATAAGAAATAGTGAGTTAATAAAATAGCAATCATTGGGGCAAATACGGATCCAATCATATATAAGAAAGGAATGATATTATCCATTGGATAGATGGATGCACCGATGGTGCCGATGACGGTAACGATAATACCGATGGTACGACCAGAGTATTTAGATTGCAAACTTTCAGAGGAAATACCAGCAGATAGGGCATCCATAAAAGTAGTTGTGACAGTAGAGAATACGATGATAATTAACCCACCAAATCCTAAACCAGCATGAAGTAGAACCTTTGCAATGTTGCTTTCATTTGTATAGAGGGCCGCAGCGAGGCCTAATACATACATGACAGAACTAGTTACGCCGTATACGATGGCACTAGCAGCAGTACCTGCTACAGGGTTCTTGGATAATCGAGTATAATCACTAATCAATGGTAGCCAAGACAATGGCATAGCGATGGATAATTCCAAAGCCGCTGTGAAAGTCATTTCGTCAGTGATGATTCCTTGGCTGTGAATGGAACTTTCTTGTAACAAGCTAATTAACAAATAGATGCAGAGGATACCTAAGCCGTAGCCCATGATACTGTTGATATAGCCCATGTTACGGATACCAATGAAGAGCCATACAATGATGAGAGCACCGATAATGATAGTCCATGCAGTGAATGGTAGATTCCATAATTCTACGGCACCAAGAGCACCGTCATAAATCATAATACCGGTCCAACCAATCAGTTGTAGAACGTTTAAAATGGAAAATAATTTCATGCCCCCATTGCCAAAGACAGTGGATACAGTTTGCATAGAACTCATGTGTTCACGAGCGCCGATGAGTCCTGCACCAAATAATAACAAACAGCCGATGACGTGACCTATGATGATGGCTAATAGGCCGTCGGAAAATCCTAGGGGCGCAAAATAGGTGCCCGTCATAATTTCCGCAATGGAAAGAGCGGCGCCGAACCAAATGAGGGACAACCGCGATGATGAAAGTTTTGAATCAGTCATGAATACTCCTAACTATGCCAGTGGGAACAAAAAAGACTAATCTGAAACGATTAGCCTGTAGATGATAGATATTCTTAATATACCTAGTATTGTAAACAGGAACCATATGGTAATGTGTCCTTATGTGTTTGTATAGGTACTACAAAAATATACTAATATATCCCTACGTTGGCATTATCCAAATCAGGTTATGGGTTAGTAGCACATAGCCACTTCTCAGCCCACTTTAGTGAGCACCCCTTACAGATGTATTATACGAATTGAATGATACTACGTCAATAGCAATATATAGGTAAATGTAATGTATTATATGAAATACATAAGATATTTAAATATCTATATTGAGAGAAAATCTCTTCTAGTGAAAGTAGTTTAGCTGTAATTTATTGTATTGCATTGGTTACTATTTCATGTTATAACTAAATTAATATAAGAACCACTAGGGGTGCTTATGCTGAGATTGATGAGTATCAAAACCCTAGACCTGAACCAGATAATGCTGGCGGAGGAAAGTGGATGGCATCGAATACTAGATATTGTATAAGAACCGTCCCTAGGATTGGTTCTTTTTTGTTACTAGTAAAGGAGATACCTATGAAATTACATAAAGCGTTAACAATTGCAGGAACAGATCCAACAGGCGGTGCAGGGGTGATGGCGGACTTAAAAAGCTTTCAAAGTCGTCATGTCTATGGGATGGCTGTTATTACATCCGTAGTGGCACAAAACACAAGAGGTGTAACGCAAATTGCCCATATGGATGTATCCATGATTGAAGCACAGTTACAATCGGTGTATACAGACATTGTACCGGAAGCAGTGAAAACTGGCATGTTAGCCACAGCAGAGATGATGGAACTCATCGGGACATATATAGATCCTAAGGTACCCTATGTGTTAGACCCTGTGATGATTGCCACCAGTGGGGATCGATTGATTTCCGATGAGGCGGTGAAAGCCTTACAAAGCAAATTGATTCCGAAAGCGACCTTGATTACACCGAACCGTAGTGAAGCCGAAGTACTAGCAGATATGAAAATTGATACGGTAGAAGCTTTACATACAGCAGGGATTCGTATTTTACAAGAATTAGGCCCTCAAGCAGTCATCATCAAAGGTGGTCACATAGGAGATGAGGCCACAGATTACTTGTTTACAAAAGATACTATGTCCATGCATCGCTCTTGGACAAGTCCTAAATATGACACAGTACACACCCATGGCACAGGTTGTACATTCTCTGCTGTTATAACAGCAGAACTTGCCAAAGGGAAATCCTTGGAAGACGCTATTACGATTGGTAAAGAATATATCCGATTAGCTATTTTGCATAACCCTGGTCTGGGCACAGGCAATGGGCCAGTGAATCATATGGCCTATGGGGATGAATATTCTGATTAATATAGGTATGATCCATATCATATCAACCATACTTAGTGTCGTGGTATACTATAAGTAATCTGTTTTGGTTGTTATATAAGAAACGAGGATTATTTTGAAACATCATGATATAGATACAGTGCGCTCCATGATGGGCTTGTACTTCATTTGTGGAACACCGAATACGAAGGATATTCACAAGACCCTTACAGAAGCTTGTAAAGGCGGTATTACTTGCTTTCAACTTCGTGAAAAAGGAGAAGGTGCTTTAGTAGGTGACGAAAAAGGGCAGTTGGCACGGGAGTTACAGAAAATTTGCAAAGAATATGGAGTTCCTTTCATCATTAATGATGATGTAGAATTAGCGGAACGAATTGGTGCTGATGGTGTTCATGTGGGACAAGACGATATGGATCTTGAAGAAGTACGCAAACGATTGCCTCAAGCCCTTGTGGGGACATCCATTAATTCTGTAGAAGAGTTGGAGAACACAAAGTTGGACTATGTGAATTACATCGGTGTAGGTCCTATGTATGCGACAAGCACAAAAAAAGATGCCAAAACTGTGCGAGGGCCCGAATTAATTTTAGCTTTACGTGCTCATAATCCAACTATTCCTATGGTAGCTATTGGTGGCATTAATCGAGATAATTTTGACGATGTATTAGCGGAACCGGTAGATGGTATTGCGGTGATCTCAGCCATCACAGAAATGGAAGACGTCGAATATGAAACTGCCATGTGGATAGAGAACATGGAATGGTGTAAGATGTTCTTGGAAAAATAATATACAGAACATATTACTAGACCTTTGTGGTATAGGGGGATAGTAAAAGCAATTAAGAACTTACATCAGTAATTCAGCGGATACACCTTGACACTAACCCCTTTTATCCATACAATAGTATATATACATAAGTGATGAAGCAGAGGAGTATACTCCCGTTAGCGAGTGAGGACGGTGAAAGCTCACAAATGAGTAGAAGGCGCTGTGGAGCATGGGCAGGAACGTTGTACCATACTAGGTATGGACAATTAGTAAAGGCTATTTTTTAAAAGAGGGCATTAGCCAATTAGGGTGGAACCGCGGGTATATCTCGTCCCTGTAGCGATTTTCGTTGCAGGGACTTTTTTTTATTCCCTGTAAAACATAAGGAGGAATGGAAATGACATTTCAAGAGATGATTTTTACACTCCAAAACTTCTGGGGTGAACAAGGTTGTATTTTACAACAACCATATGACATTGAAAAAGGGGCGGGTACGATGAACCCTGCTACATTCTTACATGCTTTAGGTCCTGAACCTTGGTCTGTATGTTATGTAGAACCATCCCGCCGTCCAGCAGACGGACGTTATGGTGACAATCCAAACCGTTTATTCCAACATCATCAATTCCAAGTGATTATTAAACCATCTCCAGACAATATTCAAGAATTATATTTGCAAAGTTTGGCTGCTCTTGGCATTCATGCAGAAGATCATGATATCCGTTTCGTAGAAGATAACTGGGAATCTCCAACATTAGGCGCTTGGGGTCTTGGTTGGGAAGTATGGTTAGACGGTATGGAAGTAACGCAGTTTACCTATTTCCAACAAGTAGGATCTATCGATGTAAAACCAGTGTCCGTAGAAATTACATACGGCTTAGAACGTTTGGCTATGTACATTCAAGGCGTAGAAAATGTGTATGACTTACAATGGAACGAACAATATACATACGGCGATGTATGGCATGCAAATGAAGTAGAACAGTCTACATACAGCTTTGAATTAGCAGATACAGATATGTTGTTCAAATTATTTGACATGTACGAAGCAGAGGCTACACGTGTATGTCAATTAGGTTTCGTATTGCCGGCCTACGATTATGTATTGAAATGTTCCCATACATTTAACTTGCTAGATGCACGCGGTGCCATTTCTATTTCTGAAAGAACAGCTTTCATCGGCCGTGTTCGTAACATGGCTCGTATTTGTGCACAAAACTATTTGGCGAAACGAGAAGAACTTGGTTTCCCATTGTTGAAAGGAGATAAATAAGATGGCTAAGGATTTACTCTTTGAAATTGGGGCAGAAGAAATTCCTGCAGGATTTTTGCCAAATATTATTAAACAATTAGGTGAATTAGCAACAGCTGCATTGGCAGAGCGTCACATTCCACATGGCGCTGTAAAAGTCTATGCCACACCTCGCCGTGTTGCATTACTCATCAATGACGTAGCAGAACGTGGTGAAGATGTTCATGAAACACATAAAGGTCCATCTGTGTCTATTGCTTATGATGCTGACGGCAATGCTACAAAAGCAGCCATCGGTTTTGCTCGTGGTAAAGGATTAGATGTATCTGAATTAAAAGTAGTAGATGGTTACATCTTTGCGGACACAACAACAGCTGGTTTAGATACAAAAGAAGTCTTATCTGACGTATTACCATCCTTGATTACAGGTTTAAGTTTCCCTAAATCCATGCATTGGGGCGATTTAGAAGAACGGTTCGTTCGTCCAGTACGTTGGTTGGTGGCATTATTTGGACAAGACGTAGTACCAGTGACATTTGCTAATGTAACTAGCTCTAATGTGAGCCGTGGACATCGTTTCCTTGGTGAGTCTGAATTGACTATTACAGAACCAAAAGACTATGTGGATACATTAACTAAGAACTTTATTATGATCGACCAAGACGTTCGCCGTGAGACGATCCGTAAACAATTAACAGAATTAGCAGCCACTAAAGGGGCTACTGTGGTGTGGGATGAAGATTTATTAGACGAAGTTACATTCTTAGTAGAATATCCTACAGCACTTTGTGGTACTTTTGATGAAAGCTATTTAGCGTTACCATCAGACTGTATTATTACACCAATGAAAGACCATCAACGCTATTTCCCAATGGTGGATGGCAAAGGAACATTACTTCCTATGTTCTTAACTGTTCGCAATGGGGATAGCAAATCTCTAGAAGTGGTAGCAGCTGGTAATGAACGTGTACTTCGTGCTCGTTTAGACGATGCGAAATTCTTCTTTAATGAAGACCGTAAAACGCCATTAGCTGGTCGTTATGAAGCATTGACAAAAATTGTCTTCCAAGAAGGTTTGGGCAATTTAAAAGATAAAACAGAACGTCTCTTAACATTAGGTGCTGCCTTAGCACAAGAAGTAGGCTTTACAGATACAGTTACTTTAGAACGCGCTACACATCTTGCTAAAACTGACTTAACGACAGGTATGGTGAGCGAATTTACTGAATTACAAGGTATTATGGGTAAAGAATATGCTCTACTAGATGGTGAAACTCCAGCTGTAGGGGAAGCAATTTTTGAACAATACTTGCCTCGTTTTGCAGGGGATATCTTACCAAGTACCGATGCAGGTCGTATTTTGAGTATCGTTGATAAAGTAGATACCATTGTAGCTACGTTCAGCCGTGGTTTAATTCCAACAGGTTCCCAAGATCCATATGCATTACGCCGTCAAACGATTGGTATCATCAACATTTTGATGGATAGTAAATGGTCTTTATCCATGCGTCCAATCTGGGTAAAAGCAATGGAATTATTAGGCGTGGCTAGTGAAAAACAAGAAGAATTACTAGGTCAATTAGAAAACTTCTTTATCCTTCGCTTGAAAAATATCTTGTTAGAACAAGGCATGCCATATCAAGTGGTAGATATCGTATTGAGCCAAGAGACTGTCACAGTTGCCTTAGCAGAAGGTTTAGGACAAGCCTTAACAGCAAACCGTATTGATGAAAACGAACCATTAATGCAGGCTTATACACGTATTTTTAATATGGTAAAAGATGTGACTTTCACAGGTGTAGACGAATCCTTGTTAAAAGAAGATTCTGAACAAGCCTTGTACAAAGCGGCATTGCCGGTATATACAACAAATCGTAATGCCTTAGAGGCAGGTGACTATGTGAAAGCTGTAAGTTTGGCAGAATCCTTGGTGCCATATATTGAAACATTCTTTGAACATGTTATGGTTATGGATAAAGACGAAGCAGTGAAGCAAAATCGTCTTCAATTATTACGTATGACTTACGAAGTAAGTAACTTAGGTAAATTGAAATAAAATCTTATGATTATTACAGTACTCACATTTTTTGCGAATGTATTTATCATTGGCAGTATTCTGTACATGTACCAAGTTATCTTTGGTCCTATTGATCATCCTTTTCTGATGAAAGCGATGGACCTCTTTCATGTGCGTATTAACCTGGAAAATATTAGCTATGCCGTAGCAGGTACATCTGTGTTACTTGTGGCGGCACTAGCGCAAATTCCTTGGTTTCATCGCATTACGATGTGGCTCTATGGGGGACGTCGTCCTATAGGGCAAGAAGTAGAGATTCTACAGATGATTCAGAAGGATATACAAAACCATACTGGTATCGATATGTCGCAATTCGACTGGTTTATCAAAAATGATGATTCTATCAATGCTTTTGCAATGGGGCATAATCGAATTTGTATTAATACGGGGGCTATCATACAGTTGCCATATGATGAATTATTGGGCATAGTGGCTCACGAAATGGGACATATTCATCATAAAGATGGGGCCTACGGATTTTCTTGTTTCTATATGAACTATTTGGGACAAATGTGCATTCGTGTGTACGAACTATTTGCGCGTGTCATATTATGGATTCAATATTTGCGACTACCGATAATTACATTCATTGTGCAAATCTTCTACCTTTGCGTGGTATTGCAGATACTTTTCATGCAGTGGGTTATTAAAGCGCCTTTGATCATTATTGACTTATTCACAGGTAGACGAGCCGAATATCGGGCAGATAAATATGCTTATGAAATCGGCTTAGGCGCTGAATTACATAATGCATTGATTACCTTACGCAACTATACAGTTGAAACTGGTGAAAGTGGGCTCATTAGCAAACTCTATAGCACACATCCAGCTACAGAAAAACGTATCGAACGATTGCGACAATATGTTGAGAGGGAGATAAAATAAATTTTACATTTCCCTCTTGCATAAAAACTTTTATTTATGATAGAATAATACTGTTAATTTGAGATGGTCCTCTGCTTATAAGGTGTAAGTAATGAACGTCTGCAAAATAGGAGGAAAAAATCGTGAATATTATTGATGTATTAGAAAAAGAACAGCTTCGCTCTGACATTCCTGAGTTCCGCGCTGGTGATACTGTAAAAGTACACGTAAAAGTTGTGGAAGGTAGCCGTGAACGTATTCAGGTTTTCGAAGGTTTAGTAATCAACCGTCAAGGTGGTTCCGTTCGTGAAACTTTCACAGTTCGTCGTATCGCTTCTGGCGTTGGTGTTGAACGTGTATTCCCACTTCACAGCCCACGTCTAGCAAAAATCGAAGTAACTCGTCGCGGTATCGTTCGTCGTGCTAAATTGTACTACTTACGTAGCCTTACTGGTAAAGCTGCTCGTATTCGCGAAAAACGCTAATTTAAAAGGGTTAGCCATGAGACGTAAGTCTATGGCTAGCCTTTTTTTATTTCCTTTAGAAACTGCTAAATAGTAGGGCATATTAGTTATGAAGTTATAGATAGGAGTTTGCTACTTGATAGTCGATTTTATATACTTTCATAAAATGTATATAGTTTGATAGTAGTATGTCATAAAAGATATTAGATTAGCAGAAAAAAATAACAGTAAAATGAGCATATGATATAGATAATAGACGAATAGGTGAAATATGAGTCAAGAAATTTTTCCGATCGTGCAGTGGTTCCCTGGCCATATGGCAAAAGCCACACGCATGATTACGGAACATAAAAAGAAAGTTGATGTGGTTATCGAATTACTAGATGCACGTATTCCTCGCAGTAGTGCGAATCCAGTTATTCGCGAGTTGATAGGTGATAAGCCACATGTAGTGATTTTAAATAAATGCGATTTAGCAAATCCAAAAGCTACAAAAGAATGGATTGAATTTTTCAAAAACGAAGGTATTCATGCTATTGCTATTGATTCTAAAAATGGCAAAGGAAATAAGCAACTCGTGAAAACCGTAGAATCCTTAGCACAGCCCATCATCGATAGATGGCTAAAAAAAGGAATTAAAGGTCGTACAGTACGTACTATGATTCTAGGGATACCCAATGTAGGTAAATCTACACTAATTAATAAACTAGCTGGATCAGCAGCAACAAGAACTGCTAATAAACCGGGTCATACTCGGGGGCAACAATGGGTAAAAGTAGGTAAAAATCTTGAACTATTAGATACACCAGGTGTATTATGGCCTAAGTTTGAAGACCAACGAGCAGCAGCTCGGTTAGCGATGACAGGAGCTATTTCCGACGATGTGTATGATTTAGATTCTGTTATCAAGCAGTTGTTGGCATATTTAGAAGAGCATGAACCGACATTATTGCATGAGCGTTATAAATTGACGGAAGAAGAGCGTACATCCGTAGATACCATGTTAGAGGCTATTGGTCGTCGTCGTGGTTGTTTGGTAAGCGGTGGCGTCGTAGATTATGACAAGGTGCGCCGTGTGATTTTGACGGATTACAGAAATAATAAATTGGGATACATTACCTTTGATGGCGTCGATGAGGAGCCGTACTATGTTGACGAAGAGTGAGTTTGAGGAACTTAAAGTTAAAGATATTAAAAATCTACTGCAAGGTGAATGCCCTTTTGATTATGTACAATGGGCATTAGAAGATTCTCGTGAATCCGTGAAACACGCAGCTGGTGTGTATTTGCGAAAGCAGAAAAAAGTCTTAGAGGAGCAACAGCGTTTAGAAGCTATGTACGCTTATGAAGAAAGCTTTTACGAGGAAGGAAAATACCTAATCGCTGGTGTAGATGAAGTAGGTAGAGGTCCTATTGCAGGTCCTGTGACAGTAGCAGCTGTTATCTTACCACCTCATTGCAAGCTAGTAGGGTTGAACGATTCCAAAAAACTAACGCCAGAAAAACGAGATACCTTATTTGATCAAATCATGGAGGTAGCAGTAGCGGTACACTGTGTGTCCTATAAGGCAGAAGTCATTGATACACTCAATATTTATGAGGCTACACGACAAGCTATGTATGAGGCGATTCGTAATTTGCCAGTACAGGCAGAGGCTGTATTATCGGATGCGATGAAATTACCAGATTTAGAGGTACCTGTAGAATCTTTGATTAAAGGAGACTCTAAAAGTGCATCTATTGCGGCTGCTTCCATTGTAGCAAAAGTAACACGGGACCGCTTCATGGAAGCTATGGATGAAGAGTATCCAGGATTTGGGTTTGCGATCCATAAAGGATATTATACAGATGTACATAAGCAGGCGATAAAAGACCTTGGCATTACGCCATTACATCGTCATAGTTTTGAACCTATCAAATCGATTGTGGCAGGTAAGCCTGTAGAAGAAATCTAAGTATTAGTATATCGTTTAGGTTATACATGCTTAGGATACCTATAAAGATATCTCTGCCCATAGCGATTCCATTGTTTGAAAATGATTATAATATTATATTACTTATAAAAGCATTCTTATAGAGTATTCTATGAGAATGCTTTTTGCATATCGATAATTGTATATGGATTATAACACTCTTAGAGGAGTACACTCCTAACAGTGTGGGGTGTACGGTTTACATTCTTTCATAATGAAAGTAATGTAGAACTAAGGAGGTGCCTATGAATCACATTGAATTAGGCAGATACGGTGAAGACCTAGCTACCAACTATTTGAAAAGCCAAGGCTATGATGTATTGGAACGAAATATACGCTATCGATTTGGTGAAGTAGATATTATCGCTAAAAAAGAAAATATGCTCATTGTAGTAGAGGTGAAAACAAGACGGACCCAAACCTATGGAATGCCCTGCGAGGCGGTGCATTGGAAAAAGAAACAACACATACGTCATGTCATATCTATGTTTTTGGCAACCCGTGATATAGAGTATGAATCTATACGATTTGATGTCATAGAAGTATATGTGCCTCAAGTGGGAGATTCTAAATTACGGCATATGAAAGCATGTCATTTATAAGATAGGAGGAGTATCATGTATGCAAAAACCTATGGAGTATGTGTGAGTGGTATTGATGGATATGTGGTGACCGTAGAAGTAGATATTAGCCCAGGTCTACCAAGCTTTGACATTGTTGGATTACCAGCGACCTCTGTGAAAGAGGCAAAAGAGAGAGTGCGATCGGCTATCAAGAATGGGGGCTTTGAGTTTCCTATGAAGAGAATTGTGGTCAATCTAGCACCTGCCCATATTCGTAAAGATGGGTCTTCTTTAGATTTAGCCATTGCCATGGGAATTTTAGCCGCTCAAGAATCGGGAAAACACAAGAAAAAGGAGGTTATACATTGGAATCACCATATATTTATAGGAGAATTATCGCTAGATGGTTCTTTACAACCAGTGATGGGGATGTTATCTATGGTGATGGGAGTGACAAATCAGGAGTTAGGGAATGACAATAATTATCTTTCTATGGTAGAAGATATTATTGTGCCTATAGGAAATCATGAAGAGGCTATTAGTGGGTCCTCTATACCTGTATATGGACTATCTACATTAGCTGAAGTTGTGGAAGTATTAGAAGATCCTGAAAAGAAAGACAATCTATGTGCGCAGATAGCTATAGTGCCATCAAAATATAGTGCGGAAATACTAGATTTACAAGATGTAAAAGGGCAAATAATGGCAAAACGGGCCTTAGAAATATCTGCTGCTGGTGGTCATCATTTACTGATGACAGGACCTCCGGGTTCGGGAAAAACCATGTTAGCTAAACGGCTGCCATTTTTATTGCCTCCTCTTTCACGGGAGGAGCAACTAGAGGTAAGCCGCATTTATAGTGTAATGGGTTTATTAAAAAGTGGCCGATTAATGGAACAACGACCATTTCGCAGTCCTCATCATACGAGTACATTAGTGGCTATGGCGGGAGGAGGACAACCGCCAAAACCAGGAGAAATTACCTTGGCACATAAAGGCGTTTTATTTTTGGATGAAGCACCAGAATTTCGTAGGCCTGTCATAGAGGTTCTGAGACAGCCCTTAGAAGAACGACAAGTACATATTGCACGGATTGGAATGGCAACGACCTATCCTAGTGATTGCATTGTTGTCATGGCTATGAACCCATGTCCATGTGGATGGTTTGGAACGGAAGAAGATCATCGATGTACTTGTACAGCTACGCAAATTCAAAGATACCAACGAGTGTTATCAGGACCTATTTTGGATAGAATGGATCTAGTAGTACCCGTAGAAAGACCTACTTTAACAGAGATATATGCCTCTAAGGATGAAGTTAGTACAGAGCAAGTACGTAGCCGTGTTATCCGTGCTAGATCTATGCAAACTGAAAGATATAAAGGAACGAATATTGGGGTGAACTCACATTTAAGTCATAGTGATATAGAAATGTATGTGAAACTTTCTGAGCAAGCTAAAGAATTGCTAGATTCAGCTTTTACTACATTACATTTGAGTTTACGTAGCTATGACCGCATTATTAAAGTGGCAAGAACAATCGCTGATTTAGCAGAATCTGAGGAGATTTTAACAGACCATGTGGCAGAAGCTTTGAGTTATCGGCAAGTACAGGAGGGATTGTAAATGAAAGACGAAATTTATGCGAGTGCTCTCCAACATGTAGTGGGATTAGGGAATGCAAGCTTAGGTAATTTGTTTACCTATTATGAAAGTGCCAAAGAAGCTTGGCATCATGTGTTACATCACAATGTGGAACCATCATTGGGTTGTAAATATGAATTATTTGATGAAATTCGCCGTCCTATCAATGAAAGCTTTCTATTACAATTAGAAGAAGATTTAGAGCGTTATCATATAGAAGTGATTACTTGGGAATCTCCATGCTATCCAAAATCTTTATTAGAAATTTATAATAGTCCCCGAGTGTTGTATGGACGTGGAAATATAGAAGTGTTGCAACATATGGATCGTTCTTTGGCGATGGTAGGCGCTAGAAAGTGCTCTACCTATGGTGTACAAGTAGCTAGACACTTTGGACGGGCTTTATCTAATTTAGGCATTATTGTTGTTAGTGGAGGCGCCATGGGGATCGATCGTGCTAGCCATGAAGGGGCCTTGCAAGGACAAACTCCAACGATTGCTGTTATGGGCTGCGGTTTAAATGTAACCTATCCAAGAACAAACCGGAATTTATTTTTAGAAATTTTAGAAAAAGATGGATTGCTATTATCAGAATATGGACCGCATATGCAAGCAAAGAGCCATCACTTTCCTTCACGAAATCGAATTATCAGCGGTATGACGAGAGGCACTATTGTAGTGGAAGCAAAAGCTAGTAGCGGATCTTTGATTACTGCTGATATGGCTATTAATGAAGGGAGAGATGTATTTACCATACCTGGTAATGTATTGACGCATACTTGTGATGGAAATCATTGGCTTATTCAACAAGGAGCTACAGTATTAACAGATCCTGAACAAGTATTGCGTGAATATGGTTGGCAAAAAGTCGCAAAGTATAGTAACATGGATAGTAATAAAGTAAACATAGTGAATGAAGAAGAACAAAGTGTATTGAAGGCTATGAATCCTGGTGGAAATACAACGATTGAAGAACTTGTACATAGCACACAATTGCCTTTATCAAATCTTCATACATTGCTGTTACAACTAGAGCTAAAACAAATGATTACACATACCCCTCAGGGGTACGTGCTACATACTTAGAGGAGGAAGATTTTTGGCCATTACTAGATCCTTCGTTACAGGGGAGAAGAAAAAAGACAAAGATACAAAAGAAGTTGTCAAAACAAGCGCCAAAGTACCAGAGTCTAGACCTTTGGTCATGCGTCCGGAACCGATTGAAATAGAGCATAAACGGACTTTCAAAAAAGATGGAAAAACTTTAATCATAGTGGAATCACCAGCAAAGTCAAAGACCATTGAAAAATTTTTAGGTGATGATTATGTGGTAAAAGCTAGCATGGGCCATTTAAGGGATTTACCTAAAATGCAAATGGGTGTATCTATAACTAATGGTTTTTTACCTAGATATTTGAATGTACCAGGTAGAAAGGCTGTTATTGAAGATTTGCGCAAAGAAGCAGATAAGGCGAAGGCTGTGTATCTGGCAACTGACCCTGACCGTGAAGGAGAAGCCATCTCTTGGCATTTAGCACATATTTTAAATATAGATGGTACTACACCATGTCGAGTGACTTTTAATGAGATTACCAAGCATGCTATTCAAGAGGCGATGGCAACACCTAGACCGATTGATATGCATATGGTGGATGCTCAACAGGCTCGCCGCGTATTGGACCGTATTGTAGGCTATAAATTGAGTCCTTTATTGTGGAAAAAGATTTGCAAAGGACTTAGTGCCGGACGTGTTCAATCTGTAGCGGTACGTATTATCTGCGATCGGGAACGAGAAATTCAAGCATTTATTCCAGAAGAATACTGGACTATCGAAGGTGTGTATCAAACAGCTAAGAATGAACAATTTGATGTGGTAGTGACACACAAAGGTGATGAAAAGCTAACGATTTCTAATGAGATAGAAAGTAATGAAGTGTTACGTGTTATTCGTGACCGTGAAAGTGTAGTTAGTTCTGTACAATCAAAACAACGTAGTCGCAAAGCACCAGCTCCATTTACGACGTCGACGATGCAACAAGAAGGTGTACGCAAGCTGAATATGAATGCAAAACGCATTATGTCTGCAGCACAACATTTATATGAAGGTAAAGAAATTGGGGGCTATGGTCATGTAGGTTTGATTACCTATATGCGTACAGATTCCACTCGGGTATCAAAGGAAATGCAAGAAGCGGCTAAAGCCTATATTCTCAAGACCTTTGGGAAGGAGTTTTATCCGAGTAAACCAAATGTATTTGGAGCGAAGGCGAATGCTCAAGATGCGCATGAAGCGATTCGTCCTACCATGTTGGAATTACCACCTAAAGCGGTAGCGTCCTATCTATCTAGTGATGAGTTAAAATTATATACCTTGATTTGGAATCGATTTTTAGCGAGTCAAATGGCTCCACAGAAAAGTGAAACTATCACTATGCAATTTCATGTAGATGAGTATACATTGAAGGCTTCTGGGAATCGTGTATTATTTAAAGGCTTTACAGAAGTCTATGAAGACGCTAAAAAAGAAGATGACCATATATTGCCAGCCCTAGAGGAAGGGCAAGCTATTATACCTATCTCTATGGATGGTATACAGCATTTTACGCAACCTCCAAGCCGTTATTCTGAGGCAGGTCTTATCAAAGTATTAGAAGAACAGGGAATTGGTCGACCAAGTACGTATGCAGCTACCATTGATACGATCTTAAAACGGAATTATGTGGAGCGTAAGGATAAACAATTTATTCCTACTGATTTAGGATTTGCCGTGGTGGAATTTTTAAAAACTCATTTTGAAAAGTTCATTAATACAAAATTTACTGCCTCTATGGAGGAAGATTTAGACCATATTGCACAAGGGACTAACTTCTACGAAGCTGTTATCCATTCATTTTATGATAGTTTTGAGAAGGAATTATACACAGCTGAATCGGCTGAGAAGATAGAACTGGAGGCAGAAAAGAGTGGTATCCTTTGTGAAAAATGTGGACATGATATGGTCTATAAACTAGGACCTTATGGTAAATATTTAGCATGTTCTAACTTTCCAGATTGTCGAAATATTAAGTCCATTACAGTTAGCACGGGAGTGACATGTCCTAAATGTAAATCTCATGAGATTTTAGAACGTAAATCCAAGAGAGGTCGTGTTTTTTATGGTTGTGAAGGGTATCCATCTTGTGATTTTACAATGTGGGATAAACCTATTGATAAAACTTGTCCCGTTTGTGGTAGCTTAATGGCTGAAAAAGTATATAAAAATGGAAATAAAAAAGAGTTTTGTTCCAATCCTGACTGTGAAACAAGGCCAAAACGTAAACCTAGAACAAAGAAAGAAGATAAAGAATGAAAGATTTTGTAACTATTATTGGAGCTGGTCTTGCTGGCTCTGAGGCAGCCTATCAACTGGTTAAGCGTGGTATCCCTGTGCACTTATATGAAATGCGTCCCAAAGTGTCTTCACCGGCTCATCATACAGATCAATTTGCAGAGTTAGTATGCTCTAACTCTTTGCGTGCGAATACGATAGAAAATGCAGTGGGGCTTTTGAAAGAAGAAATGCGTCGTTTAGACTCTTTAATCATGGAATCTGCCGATGCTACTCAAGTTCCGGCAGGTGGTGCCTTGGCTGTAGATCGTCATGCTTTTAGCAAAAGGGTCACAGAACGTATTAAAGAACACCCTTTAATCACAGTGATTCATGAAGAAGTGACAGAGATTCCAGATGAAGGTATTGTTATTTTTGCAAGTGGTCCACTCACATCAGAAGCGTTAGGGATTAAGATTAAAGAGTTAACTGGTTCTAAAGATTTTTATTTCTATGATGCGGCAGCACCGATTGTAACAGCAGAGTCTTTGAATTACGATAAAGTATTTGCAGCCTCACGGTATGATAAAGGGGATGCAGATTATTTAAACTGTCCTATGACGAAAGAAGAATATGATGCATTCTATGAAGCTTTAACTACAGCTGATGTAGTACAACCAAAAGATTTTGAAAAAGAAATCTATTTTGAAGGATGTATGCCTGTAGAAATTATGGCATCTCGAGGGGTAGATACATTGCGCTATGGGCCTTTGAAACCGGTTGGTCTTGTAGATCCACGGAACAATATTGAGTGGCATGCAGTAGTGCAGTTGCGCAAGGAAAATAAAGAAGCTACTATGTACAATTTGGTGGGCTTTCAAACACATTTAAAATGGGGCGAACAAAAGCGAGTATTCCAAATGATTCCAGGTTTAGAGAATGCAGAATTTATTCGCTATGGCGTGATGCATCGTAACACGTATATTAACTCTCCAGAACTGTTAAACCAAGCATTCCAACTAAAGTCTAATCCACGATTATTCTTTGCTGGTCAAATGACAGGTGTGGAAGGTTATTTAGAATCAGCAGCTGCGGGTATGATGGCAGCCATCCAAGTGGCACGTATGTTACAGGATAAAGAATTTGTTACATTCCCGAAAACAACGGCTCTTGGTGGGTTAAGTCATTATATCAGTGCCTATGAAGGTTCTAACTTCCAACCAATGAATATAAATTTCGGTATCATGGAACCTTGGGGAGCTAAAGTACGTAAGAAAAAAGAAAAAAATGCATTAATTGCGCAACGTGCTTTAGATGAATTAGATGCATTAATTGTAGAAGAAGAGTTACTATCTTAATTCATGAATTGGTACCCAATAGGTATAGTACTATAGATGTACAAAGGAAATAGAACCTTGTAATAATTGAAGTCTTATAAATATGAAAAAGAGGAAAGAAGTCGTCATGACATTCTTTCCTCTTTGTATTTATAATAGATATGTTATTATATTGATGTTGCGTCTATCACGACGTGTTGGAAGATAATAGAATCTATTATTTTACTTTTTTGCTTTTTTCAGTAGGGAATACATGTGTATCTGTTGTTCCTTTATAATGAAGGTATAGCCAGATACCAAAAGATACAGCCATTACAATTAAGCTAGTAACCTGTGCAGATTTAAATCCTAATGTTAGATTGACATAATCTCCACGTAAAAATTCTAAGAAAAATCGTAAGCCAGAATACAAGAAGGCATATAAGCAGAATATTTGTCCTTTTTTATGAGGGAATACATTAGCCAATAGTAAGATAACAAATAAAATAACATCTACTTGACCTTCCCAAATTTCAGCAGGCCATAATGGTTGATTACCATAGGTACGGTATGCCAATGTAGTTTCTGGGTAGAGAATACCAAAGTTTCCCCCGGTAGGGTGACCAAAGGCATCACCATTCATTACATTCGCCATACGTCCTACAGATTGACCTACCATAAGGGCTGGTGCAAATAAATCAGCAAATGCCCAAGGATCTACTTGTTGTTTCTTTAAATAATAAATCCCTGCAATAGCACCTAATAATACGCCACCTTGGATAGCCATACCACCTTGCCACACATAAGGGATTTCCAATACATGATTGTGGTAGTATCCCCAGTCGAAGAAGAATACATCCCATAGTCGAGCACCAATGATGCCAGCGATAGCGACAGTAATGGTGAAATCCACCATATGATTTTCCCAACCACGGCCATCTTTTTTCATAATAAAGTAGCCCACAATAGCAGCACTAATAATACCTAAAGCAAGTAGTAATCCGTAGGCTCTGACAGGAAAGCCTCCGATGAAAAATAAATATTGATACATAGTACCTCCTGATATTTTACTAAATATATTTTTAATATTCCTACCTTTGTAGTGTACCATAAATTTTAGAGAAATAGTATAGTGTTCCCAATATATAGACTGAATGTGGTATAATATAAAGATTAAAGGAGCGCTTATGAAACACTTACAATTTATGAAACATATGGTGCTAGGAATATCAACCTTGAGTTTATTTGCTTCCTATCAAGTGGCAGAGGCAACAATCCATATTCCTTTTCCAGCACTTTCCAATACAACAACAGCAGTAGCACCTACACAATACGTAGGTCCTATGTTACATGTCCCAGAGAAACAAGAAGTTACATTGCCTATTACCATGGTATTTGATCCCATAGTATCAGAAACGGCCTATGATACAAAGTATGTACAGAATGGCACGTCAATCATGTCTCCAAGTTGGTTTGAATTGACAACGTCCGGTCTAAAAGTTAGTCCTAAGCTATCTCATGACTACGTGAATAGTTATAAAGAAAAAGGATATCGTGTATGGCCTTTAATCACAAACCAATTCGATCCAGACATGACTAGTAAAATCCTTGCGAATGAATCGATGTGGGAACGATATAAACAAGGGCTTATTAATTATGCTACAGAGTATGGTTATGATGGATATAATTTTGATTTTGAAAATGTCCACTATAAAGATAAAGCACAGCTAACTAAGTTTGTAGATTTTTTAGCGAAAGGATTACGAACGTATAATATCCATAGCTCTATTGATGTAACGGGATATTCCAATAGTGAAAACTGGTCCTTAGTGTATGACCGTAAGGCCTATGCTGATGCAGTGGATTATGTGGTGCTTATGGCATACGATGAAACGTGGGCATCCAGTGTTACAGCGGGACCAGTCGCCTCTTATCCATGGGTGAGAAAGCATACAGAGCAAATGCTTTCAGAAGTGCCAGCATCAAAACTCGTACTGGGTATTCCATTTTATATGCGTGAATGGTCTGTACCAGTGAAAGGTTCTTGGGAAGGAAAAGCAAAAAGTAAAACCCTTGCTATGACCAAGGCTCTAGATTTAGAACGTGAATACAGAGATGCGTTGCGTTGGGATGATCGTTTAAAAGGTAATTATTTAACATTAACGAATAAAAATGGCGTCTATGGTATCTATGATGAAAAGAAACCATATGAGGGAACACTGACTAAAATTTGGTTTGAAGATCCGCAGTCTTTAAGCTATAAAGTGGGCCTTGTAAAAGAATTCCAACTTGCAGGAGTAGCGGCTTGGCGTAAAGGTTTTGAAGCTTCCGATGTATGGCCAGTGTTGAGTTTTGCTCTAGATAGTGCTACTACAAATAGCACTGAAAAAGGGAAAGCGGATTCAGATAAAAAAGATCATAAAAAAGAAGTAAAAAAACAAGAGAAAAAGAAAGATAAGAAGAAAAAATCTAAACATACAGATACTTCAGAAGTGACAAAGATTTCTAAAGACGGTAAAGAAATTGTGTTAAAGTTTAAGAAACCTCATAAACACTCTGATGAAACAGGTGTTGTAAAGGTTACAAAAGAAAAAAAGTCTTTGCCTAAAGACTAAGATTTGGAGTATACTTAGGAGTATTAATACATACAATTGAGGAGGCATAGCATGTACGAAAAATACGTGGCACAAGACATTGAAAAAAAATGGCAAACATATTGGGAAGAGTCTGGGGTATTTAAAACAGAGTATGACCCAAGTAAAGAAAAATATTATGTGTTAGAAATGTTCCCATACCCATCTGGTAACTTACATATGGGACATGTGCGTAACTATTCGATTGGTGATGTAGTGGCACGTTTCAAAAAAATGCGTGGATTTAATGTATTACATCCAATGGGGTGGGATGCATTTGGTATGCCTGCGGAAAATGCAGCTATTAAAAATGGTGTATCTCCTAAAGATTGGACATTAGATAATATTGCCAACATGACACGTCAGCAAAAAGAGTTGGGTTTATCCTATGATTGGGGCCGTGAAGTTGCGACTTGTAAAGAAGATTACTATCGTTGGACACAATGGATATTCCAACAATTTTATAAAAAAGGCTTGGCCTATAAAAAAGAAGCAAAAGTAAACTGGTGTGAACATGACCATACAGTATTAGCTAACGAACAAGTTATTGATGGCAAATGCTGGCGCTGTGATAATGATGTAGTGAAAAAAGACTTAAAACAATGGTTCTTTAAAATTACAGACTATGCAGATCGTTTGCTAGACGATTTAGATACATTGGACCAATGGCCTGACCGTGTAAAAGCGATGCAACGTAACTGGATCGGTCGCAGTGAAGGTACACAATTTGCTTTTTATGTTCCTAAAATTGATAAATCCTTTG
Source organism: Veillonella sp. CNR 79/14 (assembly GCF_003992185.1). NCBI lineage: Bacteria > Bacillati > Bacillota > Negativicutes > Veillonellales > Veillonellaceae > Veillonella > Veillonella sp. CNR 79/14. Next base: position 90,791 of record NZ_RQVH01000001.1, read on the forward strand.
AAGTCTATACTACTCGTGTAGATACTTTATTTGGCGTATCTTATGTAGTATTAGCTCCAGAACATCCATATGTAAAAGAATTGATTCAGGATGCTTCTAATAAAGTAGAGCTAGAGGCGTTCATTGAAACATTGCGTAACCAAAGTGATATTGAGCGTACTTCTACAGAGGCAGAAAAAGTAGGTATGTTCACAGGTTCTTATGCGACACATCCTATAACAGGTAAAGAAGTGCCTATTTGGATTGCTAACTATGTACTAGCAGACTATGGTACAGGCGCTGTTATGGGTGTTCCAGCTCATGATGAAAGAGACTATGCGTTTGCAAAAAAATATAATTTACCTGTGAATTGGGTCATCCAAAATACAGCACAAGATTTGGATTTTGCTTCCTTAGATACAGCATTCACTGAAGATGGTATATTGGTGAACTCCGGCGACTTTAATGGCAAAACTTCTGAAGAAGCGCGTCAAGCATTAGGTGATTACTTCACTGAACAAGGTACAGGTCGTAAAACTGTAAACTTCCGTCTTCGTGACTGGTTGATTTCTCGTCAACGCTATTGGGGTTGCCCTATTCCAGTTGTATACTGTGAAAAATGTGGAGAGCAATTAGTTCCAGAAGATCAATTGCCGGTAAAACTTCCAGAAGATGTATCCTTTGACGGCGGTGCTATCTCTCCATTAGCCACATCTGAAAACTTCCTAAACACAACATGCCCTTGCTGCGGTGGTCCTGCTCGACGTGAAATTGATACCATGGATACATTTATCGATTCTTCTTGGTATTTCTTGCGCTATACAGATGCTCGTAATGACAAAGAAGTGTTTAATAAAGAAATTGCGAAATACTGGATGAATGTAGACCAATACATTGGCGGTATTGAACATGCGATCTTGCACTTATTATATGCACGTTTCTTTGTGAAAGTACTACATGATATCGGTTTAGTAGAAGTGGATGAGCCTTTCAAAGCCTTATTAACACAAGGCATGGTATTAAAAGAAGGTTCTAAAATGTCTAAATCTAAAGGCAATGTAGTATCTCCAGAAGAAATCATTGCCAAATACGGTGCAGATACAGCTCGTTTATTCATCTTATTCGCAGCACCAGTAGATCGTGATTTGGACTGGAGCGACCAAGGGGTAGAAGGTTCCTATCGTTTCTTAGGTCGTGTATGGCGCATTATCGATACATACCAACAATTAGGTACATCAGGACATCATGATAGCTTGTCCAAAGATGAAACAGCATTACGCCGTGAATTACATCGTGCTATCAAAAAAGTAACAGAAGACTTAGATGGTAAATTCAATTTTAACACTGCCATCAGTACTGTTATGGAGTTGGTAAATGCTATGTACCAATTTAAAGATAGCCATGAATCTGTGCAAAGTGATTTAGCAAAAGAACTAGTTGAAAAGTTAACGTTATTGCTAGCACCATTTGTACCGCATATTACTGAAGAAATCTGGCATGAATGTGGATTTGAAGGCTCCGTGCATGCTGCATCTTGGCCTACTTATGAAGAATCTGCTCTAGTGGTAGATGAGGTAGAAGTGGCAGTTCAAGTGAATGGTAAAGTGCGTGATAAATTGACAGTATCTGTTTCATTATCTAAAGAAGAATTAGAAGCAGCTGCGAAAGCATTACCACGTGTACAAGAGTTTACAGAGGGTAAAACTGTTGTGAAAGTGATTGTAGTGCCTAAAAAATTAATTAATATTGTAGTCAAATAAAACGAGGTTCCTATGGAAAAACGTAAGGACTATATTAGCTGGGATGAATATTTTATGGGTGTTGCTATGTTAGCAGGGCAACGCTCCAAAGATCCCAATACACAAGTAGGGGCTTGTATTGTGAGCGATGATAATAAAATTTTATCTATCGGTTATAATGGTATGCCCTTAGGTTGTGATGATGATGATTTCTCTTGGAATCGTAATCGAGAAGAAGATAATAAATATTTTTATATCGTTCATAGTGAACTGAATGCGATTTTAAATTATCGTGGTGGTTCACTAGAAGGAAGTAAAATATATGTCACTTTATTTCCTTGTAATGAATGTGCAAAAGCCATCATTCAAAGTGGTATTAAAGAAGTTATCTATTGGCGCGATGATTACAAAGATACACGAGAAGTGCAAGCATCAAAACGATTGTTTCAAACTGCCGGAGTAACTATTACGGCTTATGAACCAAGTGGTAGACAATTATCTTTACAACTATAATTGTAAAGGCTACATCTGTATATAATAAGGCTGAACTTGAGGATATATTCCTAAGTTCAGCCTTTTATGTTGGAATAGTATAATATCGAACAAAAGAACGGCTAGTTTCCATTAAGGGCTAGCCGTTTGTATGTTCGATATTTATTTGTTGTTACCCATTACTTTTTTGATGGCTTTTACACTTTTAGAAGTAATATTTTTGCCAGTTTTTGTCAACCGTGTACGAGTTCGTGTAACTCTACCCATAGCAGTTAGAGAAGACTGTTTACGAGGCTTCATGTCTCTTTCATTACCGAAGTCACCACGACGGATGCTAGTAGCCTTTACTTTTTCAGAACCCACAGATCGTTGTAATTCTTTCATAATTACTTTTGGTTCTACAGATTTTTCAAATGTATATACATCTGCTGCTACATAGCCTAATTGTGGATATGCATGAAGAATTACATGGCAGTGATGGGATACGGCTACCAAGAAGATTTCATCTTCTAAAATTTGGCAATCGATTTCCTCAACACATTGATTTGTAATTGCTAAGGCATTTACAATAGCATCTTGTAAGACAGCAGGAGATTCTATTTTTTCATCAATACATGAATATAAATCAATTAAAACGTGTTCACCTAAAACGTGCATGTTTTCACCTACTTTCATTCATAGTCTATTATATAAAATATTTTTGATTTTGTAAATTTGTTATACTTTTTTGTAATAGTTATGATTATAAAAGTTAATTATAGAATTTACGAAACTCTACTCCTATGGTAAGCTATAGGTAAGACATAGAGAGCTATGCCCCTTTGAACGAGTCGTTCAAATTTGTAAATCATACTACATATAGTAATGCTAGGAGGTCCTATTATGAAAGCACCGTTACGTTACGATTTTGCTTCTTTTTCTACGGAAGCACAGGCCGTATGCCCTGATCGAGTATTTACAGATTTTTTACACCGCTATGCTTATGGTGTAGATGCTTCTTGTTATTCGTATGTACCACAAGTAGTGGTGAAAGTTAATAATGAATCAGAAGTGATTCGTATTTTAGCTTTAGCAAATCAATATGGTACACCAGTGACTTTTAGAGCAGCAGGTACATCTTTATCTGGACAATGCTCTAGTGAACATGTATTAGTGGTGGCGAATGATGGCTTTAAACGAATGGAAGTATTAGACGGAGGCAAAGCATTACGTTGCGATTGTGGCGTTATTGGGGCCGATGCGAATGAAAAGTTAGCTCCTTATGGACGCAAAATTGGCCCAGATCCAGCTACTATTGCAAGTGCTTTAGTAGGGGGGATTTTCAATAATAACTCTTCAGGTATGTGCTGCGGTACTGTAGAAAACTCTTATCAAACGGTGAAATCTGTACGGGTCGTATTAGTGGATGGTACAATTTTAGATACTAGCGATCCAGCTAGTGTACAAGCTTTCATGACCTCTCGTGCTGACCTTGTGAAAGGCTTATTAGACCTTCGTCAATGGATTTTTGATGATCCTGAATTAGTAGAATTAATCCAACGTAAATTTAAAATTAAAAATACTACAGGTTATTCGATTAATACGTTAGTAGATTTTGAAGATATTGTAGATATTTTAAATCATATTTTTATTGGTTCTGAAGGTACATTAGGGTTCGTATCAGAAGTGGTATATAATACAGTAGAAGATAAGAAATTCAAGGCTTGTGGTCTTGTGTTCTATAAAGAGCTATCCGATGCGTCTCGCGCAGTTGTAACCTTAGCGAATATGGGACGTCAATATGTAGTATCTGCGGAAATGATGGACTACCTCAGTCTTAAGAGTGTACAAAAATTAGAACAAGTACCGGACTTCGTACGTGGAGTGCCAGAGGGTACTAGCTGTATTCTATTCCAATCTGAAAGTAATAATGAGCAAGAATTAGAAGAACAAGTGGAATATATTAAAGAACAATTAAAAGATATTCCAACTATTATTCCTAGCTTATACTCTACGAATCCGGAAGAATATAATTCTTGGTGGTATATTCGTAAAGGGTTGTTGCCAATTGCAGCAGGACAACGTAAATCTGGTTCTACGGTAATTACAGAAGATGTATGTTTTAAAATTGAAGATTTTGTTAAAGGCATCGGTATCATTACAGAGTTATTCCGTAAATATGATTTTATGGATAATGGTATTATCTTTGGACATGCTTTAAGTGGCAATGTTCATTTTATCATTACTCCAGACTTGAATGATCCAAGAGAACGTGATAATTTTAGTGGACTTGTGAAAGAAATGGCAGAACAAGTAGCAGCTGTAGAAGGTAGTATTAAAGCAGAGCATGGTACAGGTCGTATGGTAGCGCCATTCGTTGAGTTAGAGTGGGGTGTGAAAGCTTACCAAGTTAATTGCCGTATCAAAGAATTATTTGATCCTAATTACTTAATCAATCCAGATGTTATCATTACAGATGATCCAGATGTATATAAAAAGAACTTGAAAGCGATGGCGGCTATTGATCCATTGTTCAATATGTGTATTGAATGTGGTTTCTGTGAAAAGAACTGTCCATCTAAAAACTTAACATTAACACCACGTCAACGTATTTCCTTGGTACGTGAAGAAACACGTCTTCGTCAAGAAGGTAAACATGCAGAAGCAGATGCATTATCTGAAGGTTATCAATACTATGGTGTTGATACATGCGCAGCATGTTCTATGTGTTCCATGTTATGTCCATTAGGCATTGATACAGCGCAAATTGCATTATCTGTTCGTAAAGTAACAGCAAAAGGTCATGGTATTGCAGAAGCGATTTATGACAATTTCCCAGCTACCTTGGCAGCAGCTCGCATGGGGGTTACCTTAGGTGGTGCAGCAGGTAAAGTGATTACCAATAAGTTAATCTCTAAAATCACAAAAGGGGCTCACGAACTAACAGGTGTGACACCATATGCACCAACTACATTGCCAAAAGCTAACCGCCATACCTTGAAAAATCAACGTAACACAGTAGGCAATGATAATGTTGTGTATTTCAGTACTTGTGCAAATCGTGCTTTCAAACCAAATCAAGGTCAAAAAGATACTCGTAGCTTGCAACAAGTGATGGAAAACTTATGTAAAAAAGCAGGTTATAATGTCATTTATCCACGTCATATTGAAAACTTATGTTGTGGTTTGAGCTTTGAAAACTATGAAGACATTGATAAACGTGCATTACGCGATTTAGAAAATGCTTTATTAGAAGCAAGCTGTGGTGGTGTATATCCAGTTGTGATTGACCATTCTGCATGTTTCTCCCATGCTTTCAAACATATTAAATCTGTAACAATCCTTGATGTATCTGAGTTCTTATACACACATATTGTTCCTAAATTAGATATTGTGAAGTGTAAAGAGCGTGTTATTGTTCACAAACAATGTAAAATCAAAAAAGCTGGCAAAGAAAAATACATTGAACTGCTTGCACGTGCATGTACTGATGAAGTATTCAATATTAAATCCTTTACATGTTGTGGTTTCGCAGGGCAAAAAGGTTTCTTTACACCAGAATTGAACCATTCCGCTACACGGGATTTAGGAGATGAAGTGAAAGAGTACGGGGCTACATTAGGAGTAAGCTCTAGCTCCACATGTGAAATCGGCTTAGGCGAACGTGCAGGTATTCCATTCATCGGTATTGCTTACCTATTAGATGCATGTTCTAAATAACTGTGTAATATATTCATACAACATGAAAAGAAAAGCAGCCCCTTTAGGGCTGTTTTTCTTATTACATTGCTATAGTAAGCAATTTATGATACAATAAAGTCATCTTATAAAGATAAGAACTAAAATCAAATAAAGAAGTCTTTGAGGCAAGGTGCGAGGGGAACCTCAATTCCTGACCGGCGGTATAATAGTCCGCAAGCTCTTGAGAGCAGATCCGGTGATATTCCGGAACCGACAGTAAAGTCTGGATGGGAAAAGACAGTATATTGATAGCTATTGTGTATGTTATCAAATATTTGGAATGCTAAAGGGACTATGTATATAGTCCCTTTTTTGTGTAGAGGTGAGCCATGACACATATGACAACTGATGAAAAATATATGGCAAAAGCGATTGAATTAGCAGAAAAAGCAAGAGGATGTACATCTCCAAATCCAATGGTAGGAGCTCTCATTGTAAAAGATGGGCGCATCATTGGTGAAGGATATCATCAAAAAGCCGGCGAGCCTCATGCAGAGGTGTATGCATTACATCAAGCTGGTATGGATGCTAGAGGAGCTACCTTATATGTGACACTAGAACCGTGCTCACATTATGGAAAAACACCGCCATGTGCTAAGCGCGTAATAGCTGCAGGTATCTCTAGGGTTGTCATTGGTATGATTGACCCTAATCCATTAGTAGCGGGTAAAGGCCTAGCTATGCTACAAGAAGCGGGCATAGAAGTGGAGATTGGCGTTTTAGAACGGCAATGTGTGGAAATGAATGAAGCTTTTATTACATACATTAAAACGGGTAAGCCTTTCGTGATTTTAAAATCTGCCATGTCCATAGATGGAAAGATTGCTACTGCCAGTGGTGAATCAAAATGGATTACCAACGAAGAAGCAAGGCTCGATGGTCATCGTATTCGTAAAGAAGTAGATGCTATGTTAGTAGGGGTAGGTACGATTATAGCGGATGACCCATTACTAAGTTGTCGTCTTCCACAAGAAACCGTAGAAAATCAACCGCATTTATACATTCTAGACTCTCAAGGTAGAACTCCACTAGATGCAACCATTTGGACAGTACCTAATCGCAATATAACAATATTTGTTGGCGAAGAGTGTGGGCTAGAACAAATGGGAGATTTCAGTGATAAGGGAGCAGAAGTTATTGTGACGCCATCCAATGAAAGAGGTTTAGACATTTCCTTTATTTTGGAAGAACTAGGTGCTCGTCAATGTATGAGTTTACTCATTGAAGGTGGAAGCCAAGTGGTGGCTAGTTTTGTAGAAACTAAATCTTTTGATAAATTGGTAACCTATATTGGGAATCGTATTATTGGAGGTATTGGAGCTACACCAGCTGTGGGTGGTTTAGGCTTTTCTAGTTTAGATGAAGCAGTACAGCTAGATATTGATGAAGTGATGGCTGTTGGTGATAATATGAAAATAATTAGTTATCGAAGAGGAAGAGAAGGCGTTTATGTTTACGGGGATCATTGAAGAAATAGGGACCATACAGAGTGTAAAACGTTCCCAAAGCTCGCTTACCCTTGAAATTGCAGGAACTATAATTTTTGATGATTTAAGAATTGGTGATTCCGTAGCGGTCAATGGTGTATGCTTAACAGCCACGAACATAGGAGCCCAAAGATTTACAGCAGATGTGATGCCAGAGTCAGTTAAAATGACATCATTAATAAATCTTTCAGCAGGAAGTAAGGTAAATTTAGAACGAGCTATGGCTGCCAACGGTCGTTTCGGTGGCCACGTAGTGGCAGGGCATGTGGACGGTCAAGGCAAGATTATCGGTAAAGATCATGTGGGTAATTCCATTGTGTTCCGTATCGCTGCCGATGATGCTATTCTACACTATGTTATATACAAAGGGTCTATCACTGTGGATGGAGCTAGTTTGACTGTTTCCAAGGTGGGAACTGGTTGGTTTGAAATTTCTATTATACCTCATACGATTGGAAACACTATTTTGCAATATGCTACTATTGGTACTACAGTGAACTTAGAAACAGATATTTTTGGCCGTTATATTGAGCATTTTATGAAAGAAACTCATCTGGAGTCTACTAATACTAGTACAGTGACGATGGATACTTTAGTGCGTAACGGCTTTTTATAGAAAGGATGATATTTATGTCCTATACATTAAACTCTATTGAAGAAGTAATTGAAGACTTAAAAGCAGGAAAGCCTGTGATTATTGTAGATGATGAAAGTCGTGAAAACGAAGGTGATTTAGTTTTGGCTGCTGGATTTGCTACTCGTGAAAGCATTAACTTTATCATCAAAGAGGCTCGAGGTTTATTGTGTACACCGATGTTGGAAGGTGATTTGCTACGACTTGGTATTCCTCAAATGGTAGAAAAGAATACGGATAATCATGAAACAGCGTTTACTGTATCAGTAGACCATGTGGATACGACCACAGGCATTTCTCCAGAAGAACGTGCTGTAACGATGCAAAAACTCATTGATCCAAATGCAAAACCAGAAGATTTTAGACGTCCTGGACACGTATTTCCGTTGCGTTACAAAGAAGGTGGAGTATTAGTACGCCAGGGCCATACAGAAGCATCTATTGACCTTTGTAAACTAGCTGGATTATATCCTGCGGCAGCAATTTGTGAAATTACCAATGATGAAGGCTATATGTCACGTATGGATGATTTATTGGCTTTCAGTAAAAAACATAATTTAAAGATTGCTTCTGTAGAAGCTTTAGTGGAATACAGAAAGCGACACGATAGATTAGTAAGCATTGCAGCAGAAACAAAACTACCTACAAAGTTCGGTGATTTCCGCATCATTGTGTTTAAAAATGAAGTAGATCATAAAGAACATCTTATGATTGTAAAAGGTGATGTACGTGGAAAATCTGATGTGTTGATGCGTATTCATTCTGAGTGCTTAACAGGAGATGTATTTGGTTCTCATCGCTGTGACTGTGGGGAACAATTGGAAAATGCATTGCGCTCTATTGAAGAGCAAGGCGAAGGCATCGTTATCTACATGCGTCAAGAAGGGCGTGGCATTGGATTAACGAATAAAATTAAAGCCTATACACTACAAGATCAAGGGTACGATACAGTGGAAGCCAATGTGAAACTAGGATTTCCTCCAGATATGCGTGAATACTCTTTAGCAGCACAAATGTTACGTGAATTAGATGTAAAAAGTGTTAAGTTGTTAACGAACAATCCAGAAAAGAAAGAGGATTTAGAGCGTTGGGGAATCACTGTATCTAAGCGAGTTCCTATTGTGATTAAAGCAAATAGTATTAATGCAAAATATTTAAATACAAAAAAAGAAAAAATGCGTCATATGCTGTAATAATATATGAAAATAACACCTAATAAACAGTGTGCTTAGGTCCATATATGTCTTATATGAATAAAGGAGAATTACAATGATTCAAGAAGGTAAATTAATAGGTACAGGTAAGAAATTTGCTATTATAGGTTCCCGTTTTAATGAGTTCATCACATCTAAATTAATTAGCGGTGCGAAAGATGCATTATTGCGTCATGACGTGCAAGATAGTGATATTACTACTATTTGGGTACCAGGTGCTTTTGAAATTCCTTTAATTGCTCAAAAAGCGGCGAAAAGTGGCAAATATGATGCTGTCATTTGTTTAGGTGCAGTCATTCGTGGTGCTACTACCCATTACGATTATGTATGTAATGAAGTGGCAAAAGGGATTGCTCATGTATCCTTAGAATCCGGTGTCCCTGTTATGTTCGGTGTAGTCACAACAGAAAACATTGAACAAGCTATCGAACGTGCTGGTACAAAAGCCGGTAATAAAGGATTTGATTGCGCTATGGGTGCTATTGAAATGATCAATCTATTGGAATCTATATAGAAAGAAGGATATCCGTGGATTTTATTAAACGTTATACAACAGCAGAAGGATTGCGGCTATCCATTGCCGTAACTACTGATACAGTAGAAGAGGCGAGAGTTCGCCATGATTTGTGGCCGGTAGCAACAGCTGCCTTAGGTCGTACTATGACTGGGGCTATGTTAATGGCTAGTGATTTTAAAAATGATGAAAATGTAAGTATCCGATTGCGTGGTGATGGACCTTTGGGCATTGTTCATGTGGATGCATTCAGTAATAACACTGTACGAGGATATGTGGACCATCCCCATGTAGATGTACCACTATTGCGAGAAGGAAAGCTTGATGTAGGGGCTGCTGTAGGGCGTAATGGAGAGGTTCAAGTGACTCGGTTTACTAAACTTCGTCAAAACTATACTTCCCAAAGTCCGATTCAAACAGGTGAAGTGGCGGAAGATTTAGCCTATTATCTAGCTATGTCTGAGCAAGTAGGTTCTGTTCTTAGCCTAGGTGTACTAGTGGATCCAGATTACCATACGATTGTAGCAGGTGGTTTTTTAGTACAAGCTTTACCGGATGTAACAAATGATGCATTTGATAAAATTGAAGCAAATTTGAAAACCATTGGACCTGTGACTAATTATTTGAAAGCAAATCCTAATGCGGAACACTTGATGGAACGCATTTTGGATGGATTTACTGTGCAAGAGGTCTATAGTGAGCGTATTCATTTTGCATGTCCTTGTAGTCGAGAACGATTTTTTGATCGATTAGCAAGTTTGCCAATGCATGATAAACAAGAATTAGCCCAAGATGAAGTGACAGAATTAACTTGTCACTACTGTAATGAAAAATATCGCTTTTCTAAGGAAGACATGCAAACCTTATTAATCGAAGAAACACATTAATGCTACTTGTTTCTATGGAGGGACCAGTATGAAAAGTATTGAATGGAATGGATCAGAAGTTATTATCTTAGATCAAACGAAATTACCTGCATCTTTGGAATATGTACGTTGTACTGACTGGCGTCAAGTGGCTGAAGCCATTAAAATGCTTCGTGTGCGCGGGGCCCCTGCTATTGGTGTATCAGCCGCCTATGGATTAATTCTTGCCTTCCGTGAGAGCTATCATCGTGGTGGGGCTAGTGCAGAGATTTTGTCTGAATTTAGAGCTTTTGCGGAAACCTTACGCCAAACTAGACCGACAGCTGTTAATTTAATGTGGGCTATTGATCGAGTATTGCGTATTGTAGATACTTTCACAGGCGATATTGGCGAGTTAGATGCGGTTCTTGTAAAAGAAGCTATCGCTATTGATACTGAAGATGTTGCCTTAAATGAAAGCATGGCAAAACATGGAGCTACATTATTCCAAGATAAAGAAACATATCGTATTTTGACACATTGTAATGCAGGAGCTTTGGCTACAGCAGGGATAGGCACCGCATTAGGAGTGATTCGAGAAGTCCATGCACAAGGTAAATTGGATCGTGTGTATGCAGATGAAACAAGACCGTTATTGCAGGGGTCTCGACTAACTGCTTTTGAACTTCATGAAGATGGTATTCCTGTGACATTACAAACAGATAATATGGCTGGTTATGCTATGCAACAAGGTCTTATTGATGCAGTGATTGTGGGGGCTGACCGTATTACTTTAGAAGGTGATGTGGCCAATAAGATTGGCACATATAGTGTTGCCGTATTAGCCAAACATCATAATATTCCATTTTATGTAGCCGCTCCGTATAGTACATTCGATTTCTCTATGGCAAGTGGTAAGGATATTCCTATTGAAATGCGTAATCCTCAAGAGGTACTGCAATTCCAAGGCGTTCCTTCAGCACCGCAAGGCATTGAAGTATTGAATCCAGCTTTTGATGTAACACCTCATGATTTAGTGACCGCTATTATCACAGAAGAAGGTGTGTTGCGACCTCCGTTTAATGAAAGTATTCGCAATTTACAAGAAAAGAAAAGGAAATAGGAGTTGAACATGGTTGATGTTGTTATCACACATGTAGATGTGTTACAAGAAAATTCAATTGTAAGAGATATTGCCATTGTCATTGAAAATGGATATATTAAAGAATTTGTTTCTAATGATGCTGTACTTCAAGCTAAAGAAGTGATTGATGGTAGAGGTATGCTAGCAGCCCCAGGAATGGTAAATACGCATACTCATATTGCTATGGGCTTATTGCGTAATTACGCAGATGATTTGGAGTTAATGGATTGGTTGCAAACTGCTATTTGGCCAGCAGAAGCTAAATTGAATAATCACTTAGTCTATTGGGGTACACAGTTAGGTATTGCAGAAATGTTCCGTTCTGGTACTACTTGTTTTAGTGATATGTATTTCTTTATGGATCAGACGGCTGAGGCTGTGAAAGAAACAGGTATTCGTGCCGTTTTATCTCGTGGTATGGCTGGTGTGGCACCTACGGCAGAACAAGCTTTAGTAGAAAGTAGAGAATTATTCCTTAACTATCATGGATATAATCAGCAGCAAATTAAAGTTATGCTAGGTCCTCATGCACCATATACTTGTCCCGATACTTATTTAGAACGAGTGGTTCAACTAGGTCATGATTTAGGGGCACAAGTTCATATGCATTTAAGTGAAACAAAAGGAGAAGTGGAAAATGTTATAAAAGCTACTGGTAAAACTCCTATTGCACATATGAATGACTTAGGCTTGTTTGATTTAGGTTGTTTAGCAGCCCATTGTGTGCATGTAACAGATGAAGATATGGATATTATGAAAGAAAAATCTGTTCGTGTAGCTCATAATCCACAATCGAATTTAAAATTAGCCAGTGGTATTGCACCAGTGCCAGAAATGCTTGCTAAAGGAATTGTGGTAGGCTTAGGTACAGATGGTTCTGCTAGTAACAATAATGCAGATATGCTAGAAGAAGTGCGTTTAGCAGCTATGCTACATAAAGCTCGTTTATACGATCCATTGGCAATACCTGCTCAAACGGCTTGGGAGCTTGGTACAGTCATGGGAGCTAAAGCATTAGATTATAATGATTTGGGCATATTAGATGTAGGATATCGGGCAGATATTGTATTGTATGATACGTCAGGATTGCATTGGCAACCACGGTATAATGATGTAGCATCCTTAGTGTATGCGGCCAATTCATCAGATGCTACTACCGTTCTTGTGGGTGGTAAAGTAGTGATGAAAGATAAAGAATTATTGACTATTGATGAAGAAAAGTTGCGTTATGAAATACAACAAGCGCAGGCGATCTTTCAAGGGTAATGCTACCCATCAGTGTATTCCGACATAGTAGTTATATATAATTCCTATGCTGTGATCATGGGTCATAGTAGCGTACTAACATTATGAAAGTTTAATAGGTATAACCTATATAAGCGAGGTCTTTATGACCTCGCTTTTAATTGACAAAAAATATCAACTATTATATTATAACAGTAATTGATTTAACAATTCGTAAATTTAAGTAACAAGTGAGCAAGTGCTCAATATATAGTATTCGGATAAGTTCCATTTTCCTTAGGGAAAGTGGATTTTTTTATTAGGAGGAAACTAATGCGATTGTGGAATGCAGTAGCTTGTGCCTCTGTTCTATGTGGTTTGATGGTGCTATCAGGGTGCTCTTGGACTGCTGATACGCCAACAGCAGTGACTCAAGAGACATCAACAAGAACGGAAATTGACAAGACGGGAACTTCTGTGACTATGCCAAGTCATCCCAAACGGGTTGTCATCTTAAATACAGCCAATATTGATATGTATTTGGCCGTTGAAGGAACTATTGTGGGGCGTATGGATGCTGCCTCTTTGACAGGAGAGTTACAAGAAAAGGTAAAAGACATTCCCTCTGTAGGGAACACATACAATCCTGATGTAGAAAAGATTATTAGCCTAAATCCTGATTTAGTGATTGGAATGAATATAGCAAATCACATAAAACTTCGGGAGGCTTTAACATCAGCGAACATTCCGTTGTATATTAATGATTTAGATTCCTTTGAAGATGTCAATCGATCCTTGCAACTATTCGGCGAGCTAACGAACCATCCAGATATAAGCAAGGTGCAAATAGAGAAAATTAATACTGTATTTTCAGACTATCAAGCGAAAATAAAGGATAAGCCACATCCTAAAACATTGTTGTTACTGGGTACACCAGGTAATCTAAACGTCAGCACAGATCATTCTTTCAGCGGTAAATTGTTAGATACATTAGGTGCCGATAACATTGGTAAATATATGAAGAGCGAAGCGCCTTATGTACCACTGAGTTTAGAATTTATACAGGAACAAAATCCTGAGCGAATTATTTTTGTAGTTATGTATCCTGATCCTTCGATTAAAGAGTCTTTTATAAAAGAAATGCAATCAAATCCAGCTTGGCAACACGTACAAGCAGTAGAAAATGGTCAGATTCACTATGTTCCAGGTGGTTTATTCGCCTTAAATCCTGGCACACGGATTACGCAAACACTGGAATTAATGTACAAAGCATTATATGAATAAATATATTAGGAGGTTTTATCATGAATAAACTTTTAAAAGCATCCTTATGTGGAGCTATTTTCAGTACTTTATTAGCACCTGTATATGTAACACATGCAATGGATACAAGTGATAATAATATAGTAGTTATTACGGCATCAAAACGAGAAGAAACTATTAAAAATAGTCCTGCTGCGGTACAAGTTATTACTCAATCAGATATGAAACGATTAGGGGCAGATACAGTAGAAAGTGCTTTACAATTAGCTGATAATATTAATTTATCAGAAGCAGGCATGACTGGTAATCAGGTAATGATTCGTGGTATGGAATCACGCCATTCCCTTGTACTCGTAAACGGCCGTCGCTTAGCCGGTGAAGATGCATCTAATACGACGAATGTGTACACCTTGCGCCGCATTAATTTAGACCAAGTGGATCGCATTGAAATTGTCCGTGGATCATTCTCTGCTTTATATGGCTCAGATGCTATGGGCGGTATCATTAATATTATTACGAAGCAGCCTACCGATATGTCACAATCTTTAGGTGTATCTAGCGGTACTAAACATGAGCAAGCACATTATACGTTTAATAGTGGGGCTCAAGATCGTTGGAATGCAAGTTTCAATGTGAATGTGACGAAAGAAAGACCTATCAATCGACATATGGCAGATCAGACTTTCAATGAGAGAACAAAACAATTAACAGGCTATACTGAAGGATATCGTCGTATCATGTATGGTCATAAACAATCCTATAATAGTAGTGTTATTTATGATTTAAAAAATGCTAATCAAAATAAAATTAAAGTAGATTTTAGTTATTTTAAAGAAAAGCTACAAACTGATAATGCTGATAAATATACGACTGTATTCCATAAAAGTGGAATGGTATTTGCAGCAGCCCCCAAAATGGTACCTGTCAATTTGAATAAGACAGAATATTTCGATAATAAGAGTGTACAAACGGGTATTACTTACAGTGGTAAAACCAATAGAAATAATTATGAAATAGGAGCTTATTATAGTCAATTAGATAAAAATTATCTAATGACAGATGACCGTACTTTACCTGAAGGTATTATCAATGTGATGATGCCAAGTAAACCACCAAAACCACCAACATCATTGAAGTTTGATTATCAGTCCTTATATCCAGCTAGTGATTACGATACGGCTAAGTACAAAAATATTGTCCTCGAAGGAAAGGACACTATGTATGTAGGGGATCATCATAATGTAACATTTGGTGGTGAGTATCGACGTGTCATCTATGAAGGTACACGCCTAGGTGGATTAGATGCACATAAAATGAAACAAACTAAAAAGTTTCATTATGATTCTTGGGCAACCTATGTAGAAGATTTATGGCAAGTAAATCCAAAACTATCTTTCACACCAGCTATTCGGTATGAACATAATAGTCAATTTGGGCATAATGTAACACCAAAAGTGGGTGTAGTCTATGGAATCGATACACATACACGGGTAAAATTTAACTTTGGTAAAGGATACAAAGCACCAAGTATTTCAGAATTATACTTAAATATGTTCCACACAACACCAATGGGAGTGTTGAATATTGTAGGAAATCCAAATTTAAAACCTGAAACTTCTACATCTTTGGATGTTGCCTTAGAAGCTGAACGTGGTAAAACATTTGGTAAAGCCTCCTATTATCATACAAGAGTAAGGAATCTAATTGATAGTCATCGTATCCAATCAGATGTGGTAGGAGTATCACAACGCCATCAATACTACAATGTTGGTAAAGCAAAAATACAAGGTTTTGAAGTCACTTTAGGTCATAAAATAACCGATAAATTTACAGTAAAAGGTACTTATAATTTGGTGGATGCTAAAGATATGAGTACTCATGAACGTTTAAGTAATCGTCCGCGTTCTATTAGCACGTTACAGCTGATTTATGATGACCATAAATCCAATGGATATAGTGCTGTATTATGGAATAGCTTTACACATAAATATGGTTTTGAAGAAGCGCGAAATCGCGGTGCTAATAGTTATAATGAATATTCCTTTAACACATTGAACTTCAGTGTGAACAAAAAATGGAATAATGGATTATCTGCCTACATAGGAATTGATAATCTATTAAATCGTGAAGTTCATGATTTGTATATTGATGGTCGTATGTATCGCATGGGTATGGAAATGACCTGGTAAGATAAAATCCTAGAGAGTATAGGGGACTAGGCTTGACAAATATATGTCAACTGCTTATAATATCTGTATGTGCGTATATAAATTACCTGCACTTCCATTATACGTTTTGGAGGGGGGGATATAGATGTCAGAAATTAAAGTCGGTAAAAATGAATCGCTTGAAAGTGCACTTCGTCGTTTTAAACGCTCCTGCCAAAAAGCAGGTGTTTTATCTGAAGTACGCAAACGCGAACATTACGAAAAACCAAGCGTAAAAAGAAAGAAAAAATCTGAAGCAGCAAGAAAACGCAAATTCAAAGCGTAAGTCAATCTTGGAGGTACAACATGTCCTTAAAAGATCAGCTTAAAACAGATATGAAAGAAGCTATGAAAGCTCGCGAAGCGGGTAAGGTTGCTCTTTCAGTCATTCGCATGGTAAATAGCGCCATAAAAAATACAGAAATCGATAAGAAAATTGAATTAGAGGATTCAGATATTATCGCTATATTAGCGAAGGAAATGAAAATTCGTCAAGATTCTTTAGCTGAGTTTGAGAAGGGTCATCGTGATGACTTGATTGCTCAAGTAAAAGCTGAGATGGAAGTATTAGCAAAATATTTGCCTGCCCAATTAAGTGAGGAAGAAGTTCGTCACATTGTGGTAGAAGCGATTTCCACCCTAACTGCACCGATTAAGATGGGTGACCTTATGCCATTGGTAATGCCAAAGACTAAGGGCTGTGCAGATGGCAAGTTAGTCAATGCAATTGTCAAAGAAGAACTTGCAAAAGTCAACTAATGAGTTGACAGACTTATTTGATTATGTTACTATAATCGCATAATATAATACTAAGTCAATGAGGACTCTAAGAAACATAGTTTCTTAGAGTCTTTTTGTTTATTATGAGGAGGTTTATCATGAGCAAAGAATTATTATACTACATTCCAGCGGGCCAATATGGTAAAGAAGGTGTTCTTGCCTTACTAGAACAACATCCAGAAATTCGTTTTGTATCTTTAGTAGGGGTTGATCTTGCAGGTAATGATACAGATGAAAAAATTCCAATGGAGCAATTCTTTGATGATTATGAATCTTTTTTTGAAGGTCGTGCGGTACAAACAGATGGTTCTTCTGTTGTATTAACTAATATTGCAACATTGAACAATGCCCGTGTAGATATGTGGGGCGATCCAAGTGTGAATTGGTTTGTAGACTATAACTATGAACATATTGATGAAAAAACAGGTAAACCAACTGGTACACTTCGTATTCCAGCATTCTTAAAACACTGTGATCGTTATGTAGATTCTCGTTCTATCTTAAAACGTAGCTGTGAATATGTAAAAGAAGAATTGATGAAATTATTACAAGCGAACCAAGTGAAAGGCATGGAATTTATCGATGCTAATGAAATCGCTGACGTTATCTTTACATCTGCTACAGAATTGGAATTTTGGGTGAAAACACCGTCCAGAAATGTAGATGCAAAAGCGTTATCCGTATCTCAAAAACTACAAGAGCAATACTGGCAACGTACTCATGGTTCCGTGCGTACAGCTTTAGAAAAAGCAGTATCCTTATTGGATAAATATGGTTTACATGCAGAAATGGGCCATAAAGAAGTAGGTGGGGTAAAAGCCAAACTTGACGATGAAGGTAATGTGGACTGGGTATTAGAACAATTAGAAATTGACTGGAAATATACAAATAATCCATTGCAAACAGCAGATAATGAATTACAAGCCCGTATCATTGTTCGTGAAGTGTTCCGTGAAAATGGTTTAGATGTTACTTTTAATGCGAAACCAATCATCGGTGTAGCAGGTTCTGGGGAGCATACACATTTTGGTGTAATGGTGAAAATGAAAAATGGCAAAGTCCACAATTTGTTCTCCCCAGCGGATTTACGTAAAGAACATGCTAGCCCATTGGCATATGGTGCTATTATGGGTCTATTAAAACACTACGAAGCTATCAACCCATTTATTTCCTCCACAACAGACTCCTTGAATCGCTTAAAACCAGGCTTTGAAGCACCTGTATGTATCGTAACATCCTTGGGTACAGATCCTGCATTGCCAAGTCGTAATCGTACGATCCTTTGTGGCTTGATTCGCGATGTGGATACACCGATGGCAACTCGTTTTGAATTGCGTTCACCAAACCCATATACGAATACATATACTGCATTAGCATTGATTTATTTATCTGCTTTCGATGGCATGAAATATGTCATCACATCTGGTAAGGCACCAGAAACGATTTTAGCTGAATTATCCAAAAAAGAAGGGGAAGCAGCTGACTATCTAGAAACATCCCGTGAATATCGCTCAGAAGTGGATGTATTTGATGATTTTACAGCAGAAGAGCGTGATCGTAAATTTGGTAAAGCCCCTGCTACTGTATGGGAAAATATCCAAGGCTATACAAACAATCCAGAAAAAGTAGCATCTTTAACATTGGGTGGTGCTTTTGAACAAGATTTAATGGATTCCTTTATGGCGGGTATTTTAAAACGTTGGACATTGGAACTAGCAAACCGCATTGTGCCAGCTAATATTCAATTAGTGCGCTCTTTACAAGCTGTTCATGATACAGCAGATGCATTTGATAGTGCAAACTGGAATAAAGTCAATACATTACGTTTATACTTGGCAAAAGATAGTGTAGATAGCAAATCTTTATTCACGCGCATCACTGATGCATTGGCAAAAGGTGATTATGATACAGCATCTACATTGCAAGTTGAAATGAATGAAAAAGTGCTTGAATTAGAAGCGTTATATGCAGAATATACTCGTAATATTCTATAATAGGTACTTAGTATAAAAAAGGACTGACCACAACATTGTGTTCAGTCCTTTTGTTATGATAATCTATAATCTTTCTCCAGTATTAGGCTCTTTACCATATCGAACGACTAATACTAAACTGATGACTAAGGCCAAGATAGCAGAAGACCAAAGAAATAAATCTATAGCAGATTCATGAGATACAATAATCAGTCGAATGATGGCAGTAATGCCGATGTAGATAAAGTAACGAAGAGGGAAGTGGAAGTTGTTTTTAAAATATTTTACCACTAAGGATAAGAATTCAAAAAATAGAAAGAAATTAATAATTTCTTCTAAAAATGTAATATATGCCACTTCGGTTGTAAATAAACCTGGTATGAGCGTTACAATATGAAATGCTGTATTCAAAACAGCTACAGTTAATACAATGCCGATAGAGAATAGAGTGAAGTTTAGAACCCACTGAAAAAATGTAGATATTTGTTGTAAAAAATAATTCATTTGGACCTTTCCAATAAAAAAGGGTGGAGTGACGAATCACTGCACCCTTATGTATTTACTTAGTAACAATTAAACTAACGCTTTAGTTGCCGCTTCAGCTGCATCGAAGTTAACAGCAGATGTTACTTCTGGCACGTATTCTACATAACGAACTACATCGTCTTTGTCGATAACAACGATACCACGAGATAATAAGCGTAAGCCTTCAAGAATGAAACCATAATTTTCACCGAAAGAAAGGTCGCGGTGGTCAGATAAAGTTTCAACTTGGTCGATACCAGCAGCACCACACCAACGTTTTTGAGCGAATGGTAAGTCTACGGATACAGTCAATACAACAACGTTTTCACCTAATTTAGAAACGTTTTGATTAAACCAACGAGTTTGCGCATCACATACGCCAGTATCCAAAGATGGTACTACAGAAATAACTTTAACTTTACCAGCATAATCCGCTAATGTTTTTTCACCTAAGCCATTGTCTAATAGTGTGAATGCAGGAGCTTTATCACCTACTTTTACTTCTTTACCTAATAAAGCGATTGGGTTACCTGCAAATGTTACTACACCTGTACGTTTTTCCATTGTATGTTCCTCCTTAAAATACGGAATATTATCTTTTGTATAATGACATTATAACATGGTACAATAAAATTAGTAAATAAACTTTATCGAAAAAAATCGAAATTATCATAGAATGGGGGTACTTATGAAAGGTTTTCATTTATTCCGTTACTTTTTCAAAGATCATTCGTATAAATATATTATTGGAATCATATTACTACTTACCATAAATGGGTTATTCTTACTGGTTCCTTCTTGGATGGGGGAAGCTATCAATACATTATATGTTGGCAAAGATGGAATCTGGCAGTATGTATGGTGGTTTATCGTATTAGGCATTGTTATTACTGTGTTAAAATTTATCTCTCGTCATATGCTTCTAGGTTCTATCCGCAATTTTGAGTTTTATTTGCGTCGAGAGTTATTTCGTCACGCCTTACGCATCCCTACATCTTATTATGATGAACATGGTCCAGGAAAAGTTATGGCTTTGATGACAAATGATGTAACCTCTCTACGTGTGTCTCTGGGATTAGGGGTTATGTTATTTGTAGATGCCTTATTCTTTGGGGTCATTGCATTTTGTATCCTTGTTCAAAAGATGTCCCTCTGGTTAGCAGTGGTGACTATATTGCCGATGCCATTTATTGTGTATGGCATGTTGAAGCTTTCAAAACATTTACGAAGTCGTCAAAAGAAAGCACAAAGTTCCTACAGTGATGTGACAGAATATGCTCAAGAGTTATTTTTAGGTATGGCAGTCATTCGTGCATTCAACAAGGAGTATACAAGCTGGAAACGGTTTATAAAAGTGAATGAAAAGAACTATGAAAATAATCTAGATGTGGTGCGTATTGATTCCTTACTGACTCCATTAACGTATATGGCACCCTTTGTTTGCTATGCACTTAATATGTATGTGTGTGGTCAAGCTATCATCAATGGAGAACTAACAGTAGGCGAATTTGTGGCACTTAATGGGTATGTCATGCTTGTTATAGGACCTATCATGGCGATTGGCTCTTTAACATCTGTATTGCAAAAAGGTTTGGCCTCCTTGGAACGAATGGAAGAGTTCTTTGAACTTCCTCAGGAAGAAATTCAAGAACAAGTAGGGCACTTACCACTAGAAGATATACATATAGAGGGGTTAAACTTCGCCTATGCTACTAGCAAGGAACCAATTTTAAAAGATGTATCTATGCATATTCCAAAAGGAGCTTTTATTGGTATCGTTGGTGGGCCTGGATCGGGAAAGTCTACTTTATTTAAGTTATTATTGGATATTCAGCATGCCCCTAAACATAGTATCTATTTTGGTTCTACCGATATTCAAGATATTCCGCTTAGTACATTACGTCATAGTATCGCCTATGCATCATCCACGCCTTCTTTACTAAGTGTATCCATTAGAGAGAATATTCAATTTGGTTATACAAAGGGAAAAGATTTGTCAATGACTATTGAAGAAGCTGCTCAACGGGCGGGTTTGTTTAGAGATTTAGAGGAACGTATTGAAGGGAATCGTAAGTATGATCACTTAGAAGAAGGTGGTACCGATGTATCTGGAGGACAACGACAACGAATTTCTTTGGCTCGTGCATTCTTTAAAGATGCTCCTTACTTGCTTTTAGATGATGCTTTCTCTGCTTTAGATGCTCATAGTTTATGTCATATCTTAGACACATTGCGATCTAATACAGAACAAACTATTATATGCATTTCACAGCGCTTAGAGGCCTTAGAAGGTGCAGATTGTATTTATGTGTTCCACGAAGGTCATATCGTTGAATCTGGTACGCATTCAGAATTATTACAACAAAAAGGTATGTATCATCAGTTGGTGATGTTGCAAAAGCGAGGAGATAGCCATGAGAACTAAACAAAAAACAGATTATCATGTGCTATTACATTTGTGCACATTTATAAAACCGTATATGGCCTATATGTGTCTTGGTGTTTCTATGTTACTTCTAGTGCTAGGAGTGCAATTAGTACGACCAGTTATTATGAAAGAATTTATCGATGTAGGCGTGGCGACTAAAGATATGGGTCTCATAACGAATTATGCAGTCGCTTATATTGGATTAATTTTATTTGGAATGATTGCATTAGGTGTTGAAAACTATGCTTTGCAAAGTTTTGGACAACGTATCATCTATGATATTAGAAATAAAATTTTTGAAAATATATTAACTATGAGTCCTAGAGAGTTTACGGCGTATCCTGTAGGAAATTTAGTGACAAGAGTTACCAATGATACAGAGTCGATTCGCACCTTATATACAGAGGTGCTCGTAAAAATAAGTAGTAGTATCTTTCAAATTATTGGCATTTTAGCGTTTATGTTCCTTATAGACACTACATTGGCTACCATAGTATTACTATTAGTGCCTGTATTTGCTGGGGTTATTTTTATCTATCGTAAGTATGCTAGAAAAGCTTTCAGAGGCGTTCGTAGTAAAGTGGCTGCATCCAATGCATCCGTACAAGAAATGTTAAATGCTATTTTGATGATTAAGACCTATGTAGGTGAAATTATCATGGAAAAAAGCTACGATAAGGTAAGTCGAGAGTTTCTAGAGGCAGGCCTATTTGAGGTAAAAACATTTGCTATTTTTAGGCCAATTGTAGATGGATTATTCTTTGTAGCTCTTATTGCTATTTTTACTGTGACTGGATATTTTGATTCTATTACGGAGGCAGGCACTGTTTTTGCATTTTTACAATATATTAATCGGATTTTTGAACCTATCAAAGAAATTGCTGAAAAATATGGTAACTTACAGTCTGCCTTAGCAGGAGCAGAACGTATTTTACCTATGTTGGAAAGTGAAACTAAGCAGGTAGAAAAGAATATTGTGATACCAAAAGAATTTTCTTCTATTCATTCTATCGAGTTTGATCATGTCTATTTTTCTTATGATGGAACAGAAAATTACGTATTGAAAGATATTAATTGGTCCTTACAGGAGGGGGAATTCTTAGGAATAGCAGGTCCATCCGGTGGGGGTAAGTCCACGATGATGCAATTATTACTTGGTTTTGAACAGCCTACCAAAGGATGTATTCGTATAAATGGACATGATTTGAGTTCATTAGACGCAAGGATCATACGCCAATCAATGGGCTATGTATTCCAAGACTCCCATTTGTTTAAAGGTTCTATTGAAGAGAATATTTCTTTGTTTGATAGTTCTATTACAGAAGAAATGATAAAAGAAGCTGCTAAACGGGCTCATTTAGATAGCTCTGTACAGCGTTTGGAAGAGGGATATCAAACACCTGTAGGATATTTAGGATCTTTACTTTCACAGGGACAACGCCAATTATTGTCTTTGGCTAGAACCTTGGTACAGAATAAATCATTATTAGTATTTGATGAGGCTACTTCCAATATAGATAGTCACACAGAAGAATTATTGCAACAATCGATTGCAGATATGAAAGGTGATAAAACGATGATTGCCATAGCACATCGTTTGTCAACGTTACGTGATGCTACAAAAATTATTGTCATATCCGATGGTGAAATTGTAGAACAAGGTACCTTAGAGGAAGTGCTAGGCCAAAAAGGTTTGTTTTATCAATTATGGAATGCATAAAGAAAGGGTATTATGGAAGATATTATTTCACGAGATAATAAAAAAATTAAGCACATTGTACAATTATATAAACGAAAATATCGTACTACGCATCAGGAATTTGTAGCTGAAGGATATCGTACAGTCATAGATATGCTGCCTACTGGTACAGTACGGTATGTCATTGTCAACATAGAATCCATAAAACAGGAACAGTTAGAGCCATTGCTATCCTTATGTGACATCTATGACGTCCAGGTATTTTCCATTTCAGATAACCTATGGAAAGGGATTGAAACAACAGTTCATGGACAAGGGATAATTGCTGTAGTATGTCAAAAAGTACATCGACTAGAAGATTTTCGTGTAAAAGAGAATGGTCTATATGTACTCATTGATGGAGTACAAGATCCAGGCAATTTAGGAACTTTAATACGAACTGCTGTTGGTGCTGGTGTAAGAGCTATGTTTTTAACATCTAATACGGTAGATATATACAATGAAAAAACAGTGCGTAGTACTATGAGTGGATTGTGTAAATTACCGATTTATACAAATGTCACAAAAGATAGTGTAGTAAAGCTTATAGAAGAGCAAGGAATCAAATTGTATGGAACTGTTTTAGAAGATAGTGTTAACTATGGAGAACCAAGTTATGCAGGGGCCACTATGATTGCTCTAGGAAATGAAGCAAATGGTATTTCAGAGGATATATTACAGTTGGTTACACAGAGAATTTCTATCCCCATGTATGGTCCCATGGAATCTCTGAATGTTGCCATAGCTGGAGCTTTGTGCATGTATAAAGTACAAGAAAGAAAACTTTGTCTATCCAAATAGCAATAATTTTGGTAGAATAAGAATACAATTATCCATTTAGTGCGTACAGGAAGGTAACTATGAAACGTCTAATTGTGAATGCAGATGACTTTGGTTTACATCCTCTTATTAATGAAGGAATCCTAGAAAGTCATCAACAAGGAATAGTAACAAGTACGTCTTTATTGGCATCTGGAGACTATTTTGAGGATGCCTTATCATTATCTAAGACAACGCCCACACTAGGCGTGGGATTGCATGTTTGCTTGGTCGGGGGGCTTTCTCCTGTTTGTGATCCTAAGGAAATTCCAAGTCTGTTGATAGATGGTAAATTTCCTATGACACACACAGAATTTATAAAACGGCTGTATACCGGACGTATAAAAGGTTCTGAATTGCGAAAAGAAATTGAAGCACAATTTCAAAAAGTAATGTCTACAGGATTACCTATAACACATGTAGATGGACATCAACATATGCATGTACTACCACAAGTGTTGCCTATAGTGGCAGAACAAATGAAGCGCTATGGTTTAACTAAGATTCGTATGCCCGATGAAACTCCATTTTTAATGAATGGTGTGTCTTCACTAGGTCGTTGGATTGGTAAAGTAGGGCTAACGGTTATCACACAACAAGCCTACACTATATCTCGTGATTTTGGATTTTCATCGCCCCTATATTTTTGGGGTATGATGAATGGTGGTCAATTGAGAGAAGAAGCTTTGTTAGCAATTTTAAAAAAAGTTGCTAAGAAACAAGGGGTCCATGAAATTATGACACATCCTGGTAAAGATAATCATACACTCCGATCCTTGTATGATTGGGGCTATCATTGGGATGAGGAACGAGCGGCTATGACATCTGCTAGAGTAAAAGAATATATTGCTACTCATGATATTAGTCTCATCCATTATGGACAATGGACTGAAGGAGAACGTTCATGAGCACCATGGCAAAGCGAGGAATCTTCATTGGATTTTTACTCCTTATTGTGTCAGGTATAACAATTTATTTTACAATTGATTTAGATTCATTAGCTACATTAGGTACATTTAACTTTACATCTTTATTGTTGGCAATGGTAGCACTTGCTTTAGGTATGTACTTTGATGGTTTGCGGCTACAACGGTTGGTACGTATGGGTGGATATAGTTTATCCCTAATTGCTATTCTACGAGTTATATTTGGTAATTATTTTATGGCTATGCTAACACCTGGTGCTAGTGGTGGTGCGGTAGCACAGGCTTTGATTTTACGGTCTTATCATGTACCTATCGGTAAAGCAGCACCTATCGTGTTAGTGCGAACTGTATTTTCTATTTTATTTTTAATAATCATGTTACCGTTTATTCTGGTAACAGAGCCTATCGATGTACCATATATTACTAATTCTCAATTGATAGGTATATCAATCTTTGTTGTGATTTCAACATTTATGGGAATGTATCTATTACAAACGCGACTTATGAAATGCTTAGTAACTTGGATATGTAAGATAACAAAAAAAGGAAACCCAAAAGGTTGGCTCATTAAGTTGGATGAATTTAATGGAGGACTTAGTTTATTATATGCAAATCCTATGCAGTCCTTTATCGTCTTTATTGAGTCTGCATTGAGCTTATTATTTTTATATGCTATTGCGCCAGCATTGATGTATGCGTTTACTTCAGATATTAGTATTGTTGAAATCTTAAATCGTATGATTTTATTAAATTTAATTTTATATTTTGCTCCTACACCAGGTGGAACAGGCGTTGCAGAAGGATTATTTGTGTATTTATTTGCTTCTTTTGTGCCAATTGGAACGGTGGGGCTAGTTGCAGTGGCGTGGCGGATTGTAGCAGAATATGTTCCATTTTTTATCGGTATGTATTCCGTATTTACTCTATATGGACAACACATCGCAAGTTCCGTTTCCACTAGTAGTGAAGAGGTGTAGTTATGGCTGTGAAAGGCAAAAAAGACAAATTTTATTTAGTGAATGAAGTAATCTTACCAGAAGCGATTAAAAAAACAATTAAAGTAAAATCTATTTTACAACTAGGAGAGGCTAAGACAATTAATGAAGCTGTTGAAAAAATGGATTTAAGTCGCTCTGCTTATTATAAATACAAAGATTATGTATTTCCATTTTATGAACTTTCACAAGGTAAAATTGTGTCAATTAACGCACTGATATCTAATGAGTCTGGTATGTTATCTAATATCTTACGGATTATTGCAGATTATAATGGCAGTGTGTTAACAATTAATCAGAATTTACCGCTACAAGGTGTAGCACATGTGAATATTTCCTTTGAAACGAAGGAATTGACATTACCAGTAGAAGATGTTTTGCACGAAGTACGACAATTAGAGGGTGTTATTAAGGTGGAACTAATTGGTCAAGCCTAGTGCCTAAGGAGATTTAGAATGAAGCAAGGCGTAAAGATTGCCCTCTTGGGTTTTGGTACTGTTGGACAGGGTACAGTTGAACTATTGACTAAAAATTTAGATGTCATACAAAATCGTATTAGTGTACCAGTAATAGTAGATAAAATTTATGTGAGAAATCCAGATAAATATAGTCATGTTGCACTACCTGCAACAGCTGCGTTTGTAACAGACTATAAAGAAATTTTACAGGATTCATCTATAGATATTGTAGTAGAAGTAATGGGTGGTACTACCTTTGCCCGCACTTGTATTGAAGAAGCCATTATTGCTGGAAAGCATGTGGTGACTGCTAATAAAGATTTATTGGCGGAAGCTGGTCCCTATTTAATGGAGCTAGCTACAAAGCATCATGTGGACTTACGCTTCGAAGCGAGTGTGGCAGGAGCGATTCCAATCATCCGCGCCTTATATGATTCCTTTGGCAGTAATCAAATTACAGAAATTATGGGTATTTTAAATGGTACTACTAACTTTATTTTATCTAAGATGAGTGAAGATGGATTAGGCTATGAAGAAGTCCTAAAAGAAGCACAAGACCTTGGCTATGCAGAAGCAGATCCTACATCTGATGTGGAAGGCTATGATGCAGCACGTAAATTAGCCATCTTAGGTTCTATTGCCTTTAATAAACGTATCTTCTTTGAAGATGTAAGTTGTGAAGGGATTACGCAAATTGATGCTAGTGATATCCAATTTGGTAAAGAGTTTGGCTATACTATTAAGTTATTAGGCATTGCAAGAGAAACGAAAAAAGGTTTGTCTTTAAATGTACATCCTGCCTTTATTGCCAATACACATCCATTAGCCTCTGTACGGGGTTCTTTTAATGCTGTATTCTTACGTGGCAACGGTTTTGATGAGGCTATGTTCTACGGTCGTGGAGCTGGTAGCTTACCAACAGGTAGTTCTATCGTGAGTGACGTGATGGAAGTAGCTCGTAATGTAGTACAAGGAAAAACAGGGGAAATGAAGCAGTTCTATTATCCGCAAAAAACAATGTATAGTTCTAGTAAAATTGAATCTGCTTACTACATTCGTATGACTGTGGATAACTCAACAGGTGTATTAGCAAAAGTAGCTACCAAATTAGCAGAACAACGCATCTCTGCTCATTCTGTTATCCAACGTAAAGCAGATAATGATACTGCTACATTAGCGATAATTACTTCTAAATGTCCTCATGCGTATATTCAAAATCTAATTGATTCTTTCAACCATTTACGTGTAGTTAGAGAAGTGGGGAGTGTCATCCGCATCATGGTTGAATAAAGGAGTGTTCATGAAATCTATTACGGTGCAAGTGCCGGCTACGAGTGCTAATTGCGGGCCTGGGTTTGATTGTCTTGGAGTAGCATTAAATTTATATAATGTATTTACCTTTGAACCTGACAAAGAGGCCACATCTAATACATATACCTTTGAAGGGTTTGGGGCGGACTTATTGGAGAAAGAAGACCATAGCCAAAATCTAGTGGGTATTGCCATGGAAAGGGTATTTAAAGAGGTGAATGCTGCACCTGTTTATGGTCGTATTCATTCTAATACACAAATTCCACCATCAAGAGGTCTTGGCAGTAGTTCTACTGCCATTGTGGGTGGGTTGCTATTAGCCAATGCCTATTTACAAGAACCTTTAAATAAAGATCAATTATTGCTCATTGCCAATGATATGGAAGGGCATCCTGATAATGTATCGCCAGCTATTATGGGGAATTTAGTCTGTGCTGTTGGTGGGAATGATACAGTATTCCATTCCCATATCGATGTACCAAGTAATTTAACCTTTGCTGTAGTGGTACCAGAAGTGATTGTAGAAACATCGTATGCGCGAAGCGTATTGCCAACGGAGTTAAGCTATAAAGAAGCTGTTGCCAATGTAGGATTTGCTACATTATTTGTAGGATCCATGATACAAAATAGGATGGATAATTTGTCTGTAGCATTACAGGATTATCTACATGTACCGTATCGCAAAACCTTGATTCCTTATTGTGATGATGTATTTACTGCAGCTAAGGCTCATGGTGCGTATGGCTCTACTATTAGTGGTTCAGGCTCAACCTTAATTGCCTATTGTTCTCCGGAACATGCAGTGACAGTGGCAGATGCTATGAGTTCGGTCTTTATGAACAACGATATTGACTGCCGCCGTTTCGTACTGCATGCAGACCGTGAGGGCGCTAAAGTTGTAAAAATTAAATATGAATAAAAAACTTCATGATTCTTTTACATTTTGTATGCTATACTAAGTATATACATTCTATAAAAACTAAGTAGGAGGAATACATGAATCATATAAAAACAGCAGCCTTGTTGGCATTATTATCAGGATTATTGATGGTTATAGGTCAAATGGTAGGTGGGCATTCAGGGATGATACTAATGTTTATTATTTCTTTAGGAATAAATTTCTATACCTATTGGAATAGTGCATCTATGGTATTGCGGGCTTATAATGCAAAAGAAATTACAGAGCAAAACAACCCTACTATTTTTCAAATTGTAAAAAAATTAGTTCATAATGCTGGGTTACCGATGCCAAAGGTGTATATTATTGAATCAGAAGTACCTAATGCATTTGCTACAGGCCGTGACCCTGAGCATGCAGCAGTAGCTGTGACAACGGGTATTATGAAACTATTAACAGATGATGAAATTGAAGGTGTACTGGCTCATGAACTCTCTCATGTGAAACATAGAGATACATTAATTAGTACTATTGCAGCCAGCATGGCAGGATTTATTGCTATGGTGGCGAATATGTTACAATGGGCAGCTATTTTTGGAGGCCGTGATGATGAGGAGAATTCTAATCCTTTAGCATTAATTGGCACTATCATTTTAGCTCCATTGGCAGCTAGCTTAATTCAGATGGCTATTTCACGTTCTCGTGAATATTTAGCAGATGAAGAAGGGGCGATGATGAGTCGCAAGCCATTATCCTTAGCATCCGCATTAGCCAAAATTGAGCATTATGCTAAATTTGGTGTGCTTCCTGGTCAAAGCGAAAGCCGCGTATCATCTACAGCACACATGTTTATCATTAATCCTTTGAGTGGAATTTCTTCCACTATGACTCAATTATTTAGCACGCATCCATCTACAGAAAGTCGTATTCAACGTTTGCGTGACATAGCGAGTCGCATATAAAGGGAGCAATGCATATCTTATGTTACAGAGATCGTAAGGTTTCTAGTTGTTAAGGAGGTATACTATGGCAAAAGTGTACACGAAAACAGGCGATGCAGGTTCTACTGGTTTATACACTGGTGAACGTGTAAGTAAAGCATCTCAACGTGTTTGTACGTATGGAACAATTGACGAGGCACAAGCCTTTCTTGGAGTAGCTCGTGCGTACTCTGACAAAAAGGTAGTACAAGACACATTATTGCAACTTGAGAAAGAACTGTGGATGATTATGGCTGATATCTCTAGTTTAGGACAAGAAGCTACTATTACAGATGAGCATGTGACTAATTTAGAACAGATCATCGACAAATTTGATGAACAATTAGAGCCATTATCTAAATTTATTTTACCTGGTGATAGTAAAACATCCAGTTTCTTGCACTTAGGTCGTACCATCGTTCGCCGTGCAGAGCGAGACCTATGGAAGTTAGGAGAAACAGAAGAGATTCATATGTCAAATCTTCGCTATTTAAATCGTTTATCCGACTTGCTATTTATCTTAGCGCGCGTAGAAGATGAAGTGAAATAGTATACGATATAAAAGGAGGTACTCCATGTTGGGTACCTCCTTTTAGTATCTCTTAGATTATTTCTATCAAATCTTCTTGGATGTGCTATAATACTGTATGTAGTTACTGTGATTAATGTTGTACTTCTTGTACATCTACAGTTTTGTTTAGCACATCTTCAGGGCTTGGATAGAAGAAATAGATCTGATCGATTTCATTTTTAAATTTTTCTCGGATGTGTACGGATAATAAAGTTTCAAACTGAATGATATCTTCGGATTCCATCACAGCGTCTTCTACCAATACAAATAATTGTGGATCTGCTTTTGGTGCATTGGGTGGTAAACGGTCTGGTGAAAGTGGAACATTTACGATAATGCGTACAGAGGCTACATAATTTCCATTTTGATCTTTAATGGCTGCACGATAGGTATTTTCCCATAGAGTAGCCATTAATTGGATGTCTAAATTTAATAATTCCATAGTTGTCTCCTTTATAATGAACGTATAGTACATATGATAACTGATAAAGGGCAACTTTGTATAGGTATACTATGAAAAATCGTATAATATTTTGTACAGGTGGTGCCCGTAGTGGCAAAAGTGAGTTTGCAGAAACACTAGCTTTATCTAAAGAAGGACAAAAAGGATATATTGCTACAGGGCAACCTTATGACGAAGAGATGAAGCATCGTATTCATTTACATCAAGAACGACGGAAAATGATTTGGAACAATTATGAAATCCCTTGTGCCATTAGTAAAGAGATTCAACAAATTTTAGGTGAATGTTCTGTGGTATTAGTAGATTGCTTAACGATGTGGACTACTAATCTATTATTAGAAGATGGTGAATTTACATCTCAGGAAGATATAAATTGCCGTGAAAGAGCTATACTTTCAGAAGTACAAGCTGTACTTGATGTGATTCGATCCTACAAGGGAAACAATGAAAAGACGGTTATTTTTGTGACCAATGAAATTGGCTTAGGTATTGTTCCAGAGAATAAATTAGCTCGTATTTTTAGAGATATTATGGGACGTGTCAATCGAATGGTAGCAGCAGAGGCTGATGAATCATATATGACAATCAGTGGTATGACAATAGATATAAAAGCATTGGAGGTAAGCAACCATGGCTAAAAAAATTATGTTTCAAGGTACCAGTTCTAATGTAGGTAAAAGTATTTTAGCTACAGCAATGTGTCGCATTTTACATAATAAGGGATATAAAACAGTACCTTTTAAAGCACAAAATATGGCGTTAAATTCCTATGTTACCAAAGCAGGGGATGAAATTGGGCGAGCCCAAGTAGCACAAGCGGAAGCAGCAGGTTTAGAGCCTATTGTACAAATGAATCCCGTCCTATTAAAACCTACAGGCAATCAGTCCTCTCAAGTTGTGTTAATGGGCAAACCGGTAGGTGTGTATAGCGCTAGAGAATACCATACAAAATACTCCTTAACAGCCTTAGATAAAGTAAAAGAAAGTTTACAATATCTTGATGAAAATTTTGATATGATTGTCATTGAAGGTGCCGGTAGCCCTGCGGAAGTCAATTTAAAAGCTAATGATATTGTAAACATGCGTGTTGCTAAGTTAGCAAAGGCTCCTGTCATGCTTATTGCAGATATTGATCGTGGTGGTGCTATCGCATCTGTGGTGGGTACTTTAGAATTATTAGAACCAGATGAAAGAGATCTAGTAAAAGGTATTATCATTAATAAATTCAGAGGTGATGTCACATTATTACAACCTGCATTGGATTTTATTGAAGAAAAAACAGGTAAAAAAGTAGTAGGTGTAGTACCGGCGATAGAAAACCTTGATATTGATGAAGAAGATTCTGTAGCATTAGAAAGTAAATATAGAGGAGTATCTAAGGAGATTACGATTGCGGTCATGCAAACTCCTAAAATTTCTAACTTTACAGACTTTGATGCTCTTGCCTATGAACCAGATGTATCTGTTCGTTTTGTGAAACAAGGGGAGCCAATTGGTCATCCAGATATGGTAATTTTACCAGGCTCTAAAAACACATTAGCTGACTTATCGTACTTACAGGAGCATGGCTATGATAAAGATATCCACGACTTAGCAAATACTGGGGTACCTGTATTGGGTATTTGCGGTGGTAATCAAATGCTGGGAGAAATGCTTTATGATCCAGAAGGGATTGAAGGGGATATTCCTGAATTAAAAGGCTTAGGTTTGCTTCCAACAGCTACTACTATGAAAACTGAAAAATTAACACATCAAGTTTGTTTTGATGTAAAGGATTTATCTTTCTTAGGTACTAACTATAGTGGTGAAAATCTTGTAGGCTATGAAATCCATATGGGAGATACACAGCCAGTAGGAGCAGGAGAACGTTGTTTCCATATTCAAAAGCGTAGTGATGCTAAGGTAGATGTGATCGATGGTTTTGTCACTAGTAATGGTCAAGTGATGGGCACATATATTCACGGCATTTTAGATAATGATGGATTACGTCGCTCAATCCTGAATGCATTGCGTACAAAAAACGGATTAGAGCCATTAGATATTGTATTCCGCTACTTTGAACATAAAGAAGCTGCCTATAATCGATTAGCTAAGATTGTAGAAGAACATTTAGATATGGAATATATTCAATCATTATGGGAGCAAGACTAATGGAATGGTTTATACACCATCTTCTTTATTTTATTCCTTTAGGGGCACTTTTGTTAGATACTTTAGTGGGTGACCCTAGAAGTAAATACCATCCTGTTGTTTTAATTGGTAATTGTATTTTTTTCTATGAACATCTATTGTATAAAAAGAATACAATTCCAAGGAATCAAATACTATTAGGGATATCTACTGTACTACTAGTCTTAATGACTGTGATGGTCATTGTTACAGGGCTCCTATTTATAGGAGGGACCATACATCCAATCGGCTATTTCATAGTATCCTTATTGTGCCTATACATTGCTATTAGCCCTCGTTGTTTAGCAGAGGCAGGCATAGAAATTGCTAATTTGTTGAGAAAACAAGATATATCTGAAGCACGCCGTAAAGTGGGATGGATTGTAGGTCGTAAGACTAGTGAACTTGATGAAAGCGAAATTACTCGTGCTACCATTGAAACAGTAGCGGAAAATACAGTAGATGGCATTATTTCCCCTCTATTTTGGTTTGTCCTATTAGGTCCATGGGGAGCTATTGGATACCGAGCTATTAATACGATGGACTCCATGTTAGGCTATAAAAATGAGCGCTATTTATACTTTGGTCGTTTTGCAGCCCGCTTAGATGATGTAGTTAATTATATTCCTGCACGTATTACTTGTGTTTTATTTGTGACAGCTTCTTTTCTCTGTGGCAAAGATTGGAAACATGCCATCCGTATAGCCATTCGTGATGCGTATAAACATCCTAGTCCTAATGGGGGCTATGCAGAGGCTCCCGTAGCAGGGGCTTTACATATTCGGTTAGGTGGACAAAATGTGTATCATGACAAAGTCACCTTTCGGGCCTATATGGGAGACCCTATAACATCTATGGTAGGGAAACACATTTATCAAACTATATATTTGATGTATACTGTTTCTATATTAGGTGTTGCGTTAACGATGGTCAGTACATATGTAATTAATCAATGGTAGAGGTGGCATATGAAAGGATTTTTTGTAGGACTTCAGTTTTTAACACGCTTAAAAATTGTAAACCAAACAGAGTGGAAAGTAGAAGACTTTGGCGCATCCGTTACATATTTTCCTTTAGTAGGACTTGTCATTGGCGCCTTTATGTGGGCTCTTTATAGTTTAGCAAATTCGTATATTCCGGTATCCTTACTGATGCTTATGTTAGTTATCTTTGAATTTCTATTTACTGGTGGACTTCATGCAGATGGATTTATGGATACCTGTGATGGCTTATTTTCAGGACGAGATCGGGAACGTAAATTAGAGATTATGAAAGATAGCCGAGTAGGGAGTAATGGAGTAGTAGGCTTTGTATTTTTAACCCTTTTAAAATGGCAACTATTAGTTAATTTACCAATCTATGTAGTCCCTTTAGTCTTGGTCAGTATGCCTCTGTTAAGTCGATATACTATGGTGATTAGTATTCAAAAATTTCCTTATGCAAGACCAGAAGGAATCGGTAAATTTTTTGCAGACAATGCTCCTAAGTATGCTTTACCAGTAGCGACCCTATTAGCATTATTACCATTGTTCTTCTATGAATGGTTTTATGCGTATCTATTTGTCATTGCTTTAGCTGTGAATCTTATCATTAATTCCTATGTGACAAAACATTTAGGAGGAACTACAGGGGATACGTATGGATTTGTATGTGAATTATCAGAAATTTTTATTATTTTAGGTGCAATTATTGTAAGTGTTGTATAAATGAAAGGAGGAAGTAGAGTTGGCATTTTATGTAAGAACGCCAGGCACTTGTGGAGAATTTATTCAAGGCTCCATAAAAGGACAACGATTTCTAGTAACCTGTCCTATTAATCGCTACTCCTA
Source organism: Veillonella sp. CNR 79/14 (assembly GCF_003992185.1). Lineage (NCBI taxonomy): Bacteria > Bacillati > Bacillota > Negativicutes > Veillonellales > Veillonellaceae > Veillonella > Veillonella sp. CNR 79/14. The sequence continues at coordinate 126,116 of NZ_RQVH01000001.1, forward strand.
TGCCATTGGTGATGTACAATATCCACTTCCTCTTTCATCGATTTCTTTACAGTCAAAGGCCTATCAAGCTTACATCACGGTATTGGATACTTTGGGAATCGATCGATCTACGGCGAAGCCTGTATATTTACATTCCGATATTTTACAAGGAAAAGGATTGGCTTCTAGTAGTGCAGATATTAGTGTAGTAGCTATGGCTACAGCAAAAAGTCATGGCTACGATCTTTCTATGGAGCAATTAGCCTCTATTTGCTTATCAATCGAACCTACAGATGCTCCCTTTTACCCTGGTATAGTTCAGTTCGATTATCTAAATGGTACATGTTGTGAATTATTAGGCACATGTCCACCGATTCGTATCGTCATGTTTGATGAAGGCGGTACGATTGATACGGTACAATTTAATCATCAGCAAAATTTAGATGTTTTAATTGATGAAAAAGAAGAGTTGATGGTAGAAGCTTTAGCAAAATTTAAAGAAGGTATACATAAGCATAATGTGAAACTTATTGGTGAGGCCTCTACCATTAGTTCTTTCGGCAATCAACGTATTTTGCATAAGGCAAACTTATATGCGTTACATCAAATTGGGGTAGAGTGTAATGCGATAGGAACGATTATTGCCCATAGTGGAACTGTACTGGGTTTGCTATTTCCCCCAGACTCACCAAGTATTGTACACTGCTTGCAACAAGTAAAGCAGGAATTGCCAAATCTTACCTTCATGGATATAGTGGAAACAACGAATGAAGGAATTACTTTCATGGAACGATAAAGGAGGTTATGATGGTGAAAACAACGAATGTGCATGGTGGTAATGTGCATAAAGCGAGTCGACTATTAGATACTTCCTTAGATCAGATTTTAGATTTTAGTGCCAATATTAACCCTTTGGGTATGAGCGCCAAGGGGATGGATGCTATGAATGAGGCATTTCAACATGTGATACATTATCCAGATCCAGACATGACGAACCTTTTTGCTATCACATCCGAATTGTGGGATATGCCAAAAGAATGCATTGCTTTCGGTAATGGTGCAGCTGAATTAATCTATGCCATATGCCGATTGCCAGAAATAGAAGCTGTGTATGTGCCAGCTCCTGGATTTTCAGAGTATAGCCATGGTGCTCATTCGTGTGGCCTACCAGTCATAGAATATGAATTACAATTTGATGCGGATTTATTTTGTTTTTCCTATCCTTTAACAACGATATTACATGATTTAAATCAGTCTAAGCATCGCTTAGTATTTATTGGGAATCCCAATAATCCATGTGGCACCTTGTGGAAACATGAAAGTCGTGAATTATTTGAAGTTTGCAAGAAAAATGGTCACTATCTAGTGTTTGATGAGTCATTTGTTGATTTTTTAGGGGATGACTATTCTATGCGAAACTATGTGAAAGAGTATGACAATGTGATAGTTGTACATTCTTTAACTAAGTTTTACGCAGTTCCCGGCCTACGTATTGGGGCGATGATGGCAAATCCTATGATTATTAACTTCATTAAATCTCATATCCCATCTTGGACTGTAAATCATTTAGCGCAAATATATAGTGAAAAAGCTTTACAAGATACAGACTATATACAAGAGACTCGGACAGTACTAAAACAAGAAAAAGAATGGCTATATAAGGAGATTGTACAGATGGATGTATTACAGTGCATTGAACCATCTGTGAATTATATTCTCTGTCATCTAGATGATCAGTATTCTTTAGAAGATATGATTCAGCACTTGTATCATCAATCTATATTAATTAGAGACTGCTCTCACTATACTGGGCTAGGCCCCAATTGGTTTCGTATCGCGGTCAAAACAAGAGAGCAAAATGAACAATTATTACAAGCTTTACAAGCATATTTTACATTATAACAGGAGATACTATGATACAAATTTACTTTGTCCGCCATGGTGAAACGGATTGGAATCATCTAGGAAAGCACCAAGGATTTAGTGATATACCTTTAAATGAAAAAGGTATGGCCCAAGCTGTGGATGTGGGTGATGCCTTACGAGATGTTCATTTTGATAGAGCTATCGTTTCAGACCTAGTACGAGCTAGGGTTACATCTGAAGAAATTCTAAAAGGCCGTTATATTCCTACCACTTTTACAGAAGGATTACGGGAAATTAACTTTGGCGACTGGGAAAGCTTAACATATTCTGAAATTAATGAACGCTGGCCTGGCCAAATCGAAGCTATTTATGAAGATCCATCAGAGAAACCAATTCCTAATGGGGAGACAGTAGAAATGGTGCAAGAACGTGCCTATACTCGTTTATTAGAAGAGTTAGCGCGTATGGAGGATGGTGAGAGGTTATTGGTAGTTTGTCACGGAGGAACCATACGTACATTATTATGTGCATTAACGGGTATTCCACTGAATTGTTTATGGCGGCTAGCACAGGGGAATACAGCCGTTAGTGTGGTGGATTTCTGGGGTGACCAATCTCCTTATAATCGTATTTGTATATTAAATGATACATCTCATACTCATGTGAGAGAAGGTGGTTACGGTGAGGATTGATAAGTTTTTAGCCCATAAGGCTTTTGGTACAAGAAAAGAAGTGCATGATTTAATCAAACAGGGTCTTGTAAAGGTAAATGATAGTATTGTTAAGAAAAAAGACATGCATATCAATCCTGATGTAGATGTGGTTACGGTTCAAGATCAAGTTGTACAAGCACAATTAGAATATTATATTAAATTTCACAAACCAGCTGGATATGTAACAGCTGTAGAAGATTCTACAGATCCTACTATCATGGAGTTACTTCCTGAAGAGTTTCAAACTTTGAAGGTATTCCCTGTGGGACGACTTGATAAAGATACAGAAGGGTTGTTATTATTAACCAATGATGGTCCTTGGGCTCATAAAATTATTCATGGCAAAAAAAATATTGGTAAAACTTACTATGTAGAATATAGTGGGGCTTTATCAGATGAAGGCATACAACGTATACAAGCTGGTATAGTTTTAGGGGATGGTACAGAGTGTAAGCCGGCAGAACTATCGCTTCACAATGATGAAGGAGTGATGAATGAGTTTGGTGAAATCATTCACTCCTGTGAATTGACTATTTACGAAGGGAAATATCATCAAGTGAAACGTATGATCGGTGCCTGTGGTGGGACGGTAACGTACTTACAACGCATTGCTATCGGTAGAATTACCCTTGATTCTATTGAAGAAGTGGGCACATTCATAGATTTAACAGAAGAAGAAAAAGAAATTGTTTAATCGAATCTATTCAATTTGTCATATCTATGCATTATATGGTATCATTAGTTGATGCTTTTTAAGGAGGCGAGATGATGAATGGATTAGCAACTTTACAAGGATTCCTACAAGAAGAATCATACGGGGGCGCTATTCTTATTAGTCCTATTAATCTGCATTATTTTGCTGGCTTTACAGGAACTACAGGGGTTGCCCTTGTAACGCCTAACAAAGCGTATATGATAACGGATAGTCGTTATACAGAACAGGCAAAAGAACAATGTGAAGGATACGAAGTAGTAGAATATACAGGTGATGTATATGAAACAATTAGGGACTTACTAAAACGTTCAAGTATTGGTTTAACTACATGTTGCTTTGAAGGAAACTATATGAGTGTCGATGTATTTCAGCAAGTTTGTGATACATTGAATGAAACAGAATTTTTATCCTTCGATTTTGCTAGCCTTCGTATAGTGAAACGAGAAGATGAACTGAAATATTTACGGCAAGCGTTTAATATTGCAGATGAATCATTTGCAGCTATGTTACCACAGCTAAAAGTGGGGATGACTGAAAACGAGGCACGTATTATTCTAGAAACAGAAATGTTACGACGTGGATCTAAAGAGCCATCGTTTGCAACTATTGTTGCTTCTGGTTATCGTTCTAGTATGCCTCATGGGGTCGCTAGTGATAAAGTGATGGAGCTAGGCGATTTTATTACCTTTGACTTTGGTGCTATGTATAAAGGATATCATTCAGATATGACACGCACTATCGTATTAGGTAAGGCTAGTGATGAACAAAAAGAGTTGTACTCTATTGTGTTAGAAGCACAACAACGTGGTGTTGCATCTATAAAAGAAGGTGTAACTGCTTTAGAGATAGATTCAATTTGTAGAGACTATATCAAAGAACAAGGATATGGGTCAAACTTTCGTCATGGCACAGGTCATGGGGTAGGTTTAGATATTCATGAATTACCAGTGGTATCACCAAAATCAAAAGATATATTAAGATCCAATATGGTAGTCACAGTAGAGCCAGGTATATATCTATCAGGGCATATGGGATTACGTATTGAAGATACAGTTATAGTTACTAAGGAGGGTTGTGAAGTTCTCACAAAAACTCCTAAAGATTTAATAGAACTAGATGTGTAATGGAGGGATTTATAATGATTTCCAGTAATGATTTTCGTCCAGGCGTAACTGTCGAATTAGATGGTAATGTATGGCAAGTAGTTGACTTTCAACATGTTAAACCAGGTAAAGGAGCAGCTTTCGTACGTGCTAAATTGAAAAACCTACAAACAGGTGCTGTGGTAGAGCGTACTTTCAATGCTGGTGAAAAAGTGCCAAAAGCTCATGTTGACCGTCGTCGCATGCAATACCTATATGAATCTGATGGAGCATATACTTTCATGGATAATGAAACATATGACCAAACTGAATTAACAGTAGATCAATTAGGGGATGCTAAAAACTTCTTGTTAGAAAATATGGAAGTATCCATTATGTTCTTCCAAGGTATCGTAATCGGTATCGATTTACCAGTAGCTGTTGAGTTACGTGTAGTTGAAACTGATCCTGGTATCCGTGGTGATACTGCAACTGGTGGTAATAAACCTGCTACATTAGAAACAGGTTATGTTGTAAAAGTACCTTTATTCATCGAAGTAGACGATGTATTGCGTGTAGATACACGTACTGGACAATATATTGAACGTGCTTAAACCACAGATTTGATCTTTTAACAACTAGTATAGTATTGTAATTAAAAGCATTTGTTGGCCTGTGGTAGGACGACAAATGCTTTTTTGGTAAATATATGGAAGATAATCGCTTTTTTGAAGGACTGATACAGTTCGACCATTCTGTTTATGAAATGATTGCTACCATGACAGCATTGGAAACTAAAGGTGTTGCGGGTATGAGTACAACATTTGGAGATACGGTCAGTAGCATATTTGGCAGAAAAAATGCCATGGAAGGTGTAAAAGTACAAGTTTTAGAAGATGGATCATTGCAAGTATCTCTACATATTGCAGTGTATTATGGATATCGCGTCCCAGATATAGCCTTGCGTTTACAAGAGCGAGTAAAAAGTGCTCTTGTTTCTATGGCAGATGCTACTGTGAATAGTGTGGATATTTATGTGCAAGATATAATTTTTGAAAGTACCATATTATAGAGGATTTGTATGTCAGATCATTTAGAAATTGAAATTACAGATGCCGTTATTTTAGATGTCACTGCAAGAGTATTGTCATCTTTCGATGAAATACACTCCATGAGCAAACGATTTTTTGATGGTGTTGTAGATGGTATCTCACAAAAACTAGGGCAAAAAAGTTGGCCTGGAATGAATGTTAAACATAAACGAGATAGCTTTGGAGAGGCTTTTATAGAAATTAATTTATATCTTCGTTTATATTGTGGATCTCATCCATTAGAAGTGGCACGACAAATACAACAACAAGTGCGGCAAGATTTACGAAATATGTTAGACTTATATCGTGTTCGTGTAGATGTACACATTGACGGTCTAGAAAGAAGGGAACCTAATCATGAATCATCGTAGGTTAGCAAGAGTGTTTGCATTTGAAACTATTTATGCAGATACATTTTCAGAAGAAATAGTTGAGGAGGCAGTTTTAGATACCACTAAAATGCAAGGAAAAGCCAATCAATTTGCAAAACAATTAATTGCAGGTGTGCGTAGTGAAAAAGAACAATTAGATGCAGCTTTACAAGAATTTTCTCCTAAACGTAAAATGGAACGTTTTCCTAAAGTAGAACTTACTATTTTACGTATGGCAGCGTGGGAGCTATTACATCCACAAGAGGATACACCAGCAAAGATTGTTATTAATGAAGCTGTTTTATTAGCGAAAGAGTTTGGTGGAGAGACTTCCTATAAGTACATTAATGCTATCCTTCATAATTTAGCTAAATCGAGACAATAACATGACCTATTATTTAGGAATAGATACAAGTTGTTATACTACATCTTGTGCAATTGTTGATGAGGAAGGTAGATTAGTACAGGAAGTTAGAAAACTTTTAGAAGTACCGCAGGGGAAACGAGGATTACAACAGTCACAAATGGTGTTTCAACATACTCGTGCTTTAGGTGAACTGATTCAGTCTTTACATTTGGATCAACCCATTTCAGCTATCGGTGTCAGCGGTTTTCCAAGACGAGAAGAAGATTCCTATATGCCGGCATTCTTAGTAGGTCTTAATACAGCAAAATCACTGGGACATTGTTTACAAGTTCCTGTACATGTATTTTCTCATCAAGAGAATCATATATGGGCAGCCTTACGTGAAATTGGTGAAATTCCAGAAGGTCCCTTTTTAAGTTTACACCTTTCTGGAGGAACCACGGAATTTGTTCTTTGTGAACGCATTTATAAAAGTGGTTTTAAAGTGCAAATAGTAGGTGGCTCTGATGATATAGCAGGAGGCCAGTTAGTAGACCGATTAGGTGTTTTAATGGGCTTAAAGTTTCCAGCGGGCCCAAGCATGGAAACATTAGGAAGGCGTATTAAATACAATGTAGACTCGGTGCTCCCTGTATCAGTAAAAGAATCTACCATTAGCTTTGGTGGGCCATATAGCGCTGGACAACGCTGGTGGGAATCATTACAACATGGGCCTATAGATTGGACTGATAGGGAATCATTTAGTACAGAAAAAAATGCACAAATCTTGGCAGCCTCTGTGTTCCATTGTATTGGAAATTCCCTAGAGAAAGCCTTATCTCATATTTTAACAAAACATAATATTACAACCTTAATTACTGCCGGTGGTGTCATGGCTAATACCTACTTACAAGATCGTTTAGTTCATTGGGGACACCATCATGATTTAGATGTGTTATGTGTATCCTCTAAATATAGTGCAGATAATGCCTCAGGTAATGCCTATGGAGCAAAGGTTGTTGAAGGAGAATAGAATGGATGCTTACTCCGTTGGAGAATTAAATAAAATTATTAAGCAAACCGTAGAGGGAGAATTTCTCTTAAAGAACTGTATTGTTGAAGGTGTTATCTCTAATGTAAAACGTCATAGTACAGGACATTATTATTTTTCTCTCATCGATGATACAGGCTCCATTGATATGGCTATGTGGCGTTCTAAAGTGCAACAACGTGGCTTGGAAGGTGCCCTTGAAAACGGTTTGTTAGTACAAGTACGAGGAAACATTAGTTTTTACGAAAAAACTGGTCGTTTAAGTTTTATTTGCGAAGATATTCGTATTGGTGCCAAAAGTGACTATCAAATTGCTTATGAGAAATTAAAACAAGAGCTATATGCGTTAGGGTATTTTGACGAACGGCACAAACAACCTTTGCCACCTGTACCGAGTTGTATTGGTGTTGTTACTTCTGCATCAGGAGCAGTTATTCACGATATTTTACATGTAGCATCCCATCGCAATCCATTAGTAACATTTAAAGTATTTAATGTACCTGTACAAGGACCTACAGCGGGCCCTGTTATTGCTCGTGGTGTAGCTATGGCAGATGCTGACCCAGATGTAGATGTAATTATTGTTGGTCGTGGTGGTGGCTCTATGGAAGATTTATGGTGCTTCAATGATAGAGCTTTAATAGAATCTATATTCCAATGTACAACACCGGTTGTGTCTGCAGTGGGTCACGAAGTAGATTATACACTATGTGATTTTGTCGCAGATGTAAGAGGGGCAACCCCAAGTCATGCTGCAGAATTATCTATCTATCCACTGCTGGACTTACAAGAAGAAGTACAGCAAAAATTAGAATTTATTCATAATACAGTGCAGTATCGTATTCAAAAAGAAAAGCAACAGTTATTTTCTATTGCCAACCGCAAGATTACTGTACCTGCCATGAACTTGGTGCATCAACAGAGAAATATATTACAACGTTTTGAACACCTATTACATAGTGCAATACAAAAGAAATCCCAAGATGAATCACGTAAATTAGCTATATTAGCGACTCAATTAGATAACAAAAATCCTTTAGCTAAGGTCATTAAAGGATTTGCAAAAGTTGATCTTAATGGTACTCCATTACAAACGATTCAAAGTGTACAAATTGGCGATACATTAGATATACATATTCAAGATGGATCTGTGAAAGCGACTGTACAGGAGGTAACACATCGTGGCTAAATCTATAAAAAATTATGAAAAGAAATATACAGCCTTAGAAGAAGTAGTAAAAAAATTAGATGACGAAAGCTTATCTATGCATGAATTGTTAAAAACCTATAAAGAAGGATTAACATTAGTCAAAGAATGTTCTGATTTATTGCAACTTGTAGAAGAAGAAATTGAACAAATAATTGAAACTGTACAAGTAGATACGAATTAGGAGACAAAGTACGTTTTTTTAGGTATAATAGAATTAGAATATTTATACAAATATTATTATCTTTCAAAGAATTGAGGATATTATGTTAAAAGAGTACTTGCAACAAAGCAAAGCAGACATTGAAAGTTATTTATCCTCTGTATTAGAATCACCTAATACGGAATATACTCGTTTATACGATAGCATGAATTATAGCTTATTGATGGGTGGTAAAAGAATTCGGCCTATTATTACAAAAGCTGTCATTGAATCTTTAGGTGGATCTTGGGATGCTTATAAAGATGTAGTGTGTGCTATAGAATTGATTCATACCTATTCTTTAATTCATGATGATTTACCAGCTATGGATAATGATGATTATCGTAGAGGAAAACTAACTAATCATCGTGTATATGGCGATGGTATGGCTATTTTAGCAGGAGATGGATTATTAACCTATGCCTTTGAATTAGTTAGCAAACACACAACATTATCTGCAGAACAAGTAGTGCAAATTATTCATGTCTTAGCCAAAGGTGCAGGACCTAGCGGAATGGTAGGTGGCCAAGCTTTTGACCTACAATCAGAAGGAAAATTCCTACCATTGGATGAATTAGTAGTTCTTCACAAAGGTAAAACAGGAGCATTATTTAGTGCAGCTGTTGAAATTGGTCTGATTATTATGGAGGCCACAACATCCGTAAAAGAGGCCTACCTACGATATGCTGATCATTTAGGTTTATTATTCCAAATTACCGATGATATTTTAGATGTAGTAGGTACACAAGAAGAATTAGGTAAAACTCCTGGCAGTGATGAACGTCAGCATAAAGCAACCTATGTATCTATTTTAGGATTAGATACTGCTAAAGAACGAGCTCAAGAGGTGGCTAATCTAGCATTAACAGCGTTACATGATTCCAACTGCACATCACCTGTTCTTGAAGGTCTAGTCCAATATTTAATGGATCGCACACAGTAGGAGACACGTATGAGTCAAAAAGAACGTCTTGATATACTACTGGTGCAACGTGGTGTATTTGAAAGTAGAGAAAAAGCCAAGGCTGCTATTATGGCGGGGCTTATCTTTTCTGGTACACAGAGATTGGATAAAGCTGGTACTAAAGTTTCAGTAGATACACATTTGGAGGTAAAAGGTAATACCTTACCATATGTAAGCCGTGGTGGCTTAAAGTTGGAAAAAGCCATCGAGTTATATCCTATCGATCTAACGAATGCCGTAATGGTAGATATTGGTGCTTCCACAGGAGGGTTTACAGACTGTGCCTTACAGCATGGAGCAGCCAAAGTGTTCGCCATTGATGTAGGGTATAATCAACTAGCCTGGAAGTTACGACAAGATCCTAGAGTCATTAATATGGAAAAACAAAATATTCGCACCGTTACTCCAGTACAATTAGGGGAACTTAGCGATTTTATTTCCATAGATGTAGCATTTATCTCTTTGGATAAAGTGTTACCTGTAGCGACTACTTTACTTAAAGATACTGGTTCTTTAGTAGCTTTAATCAAGCCTCAGTTTGAGGCTGGTAAAGAACTAGTCGGTAAAGGTGGAATAGTACGTGAGAAATCCACACATAGATTGGTGTTAGATCGTATCTTGCACATTGCTAAAGATTGTGGGTTATATTTACATGGACTAACCTATTCTCCCATTAAAGGAATGGAAGGAAATATTGAATTTTTAGGATATTTTACAAAACAAGCAGAGGGTTCCTTAGACATTACTGAAGGGCTTATTACAGCCACGGTAGAGGAGGCTCATCGATTATAGGAGGATCTATGAGAATCGGTTTCTTTCCTAATATGAAAAAAGAGAATATTCGAGATATATTATCACAAGCAATTACCTATTGCCATACATATGGTATAGAAGTCTATATGCCTAAAGAATTAGAACATCATGATGTATATGCGTTGGGGATAGAGAAATCTCACTTATTATCACGACCAGACATATTTGAACATTTGGATATGGCATTTAGCTTTGGTGGTGATGGTACAATTATTCAATTAGCCCGTCAAATTTACCCATATAATGTACCAATTTGTGGCATTAATTTAGGGGAATTAGGTTTCCTAAATCAAATAGAGCTTGAAAACTTAGAGATGGCCATTGAAAGAATTAGTAAAGGCGATTTTTATGTGGAAGATCGCATTCATTTAGTGGGAACTTTGCATACTCCAGAAGGAGAACGCGTGCTGCGTCCTGCTATTAATGATATTGTTGTATCCCGCTCAGAACCGGGTAAAATGGCTCGCATTAATTTGTCGATTAACGGTGGACATACTCAAATGTATCCTGCTGACGGTTTAATTGTAGCATGTTCCACTGGGTCTACAGGGTATAACTTATCTGCTGGAGGTCCTATTATGGCGCCAGATAATCGCTCTCTTATAGTAACACCGATTGCCCCTCATTTATTGCAGGGCGTATCTTTGGTGCTAAAAGAAAGTGCAAAGATTGATATTACTATGCCAGAGCGTCAGAAAAATCTACATATCTCTGTAGATGGCACTTTTGATTACGAATTTAGTAATACTGACTCTTTACATATTGAAGCACATCCACAATATTGTAAATATGTGCGATTTAAAGATCAAAAATTCTTTGCTACCTTGTTTAAAAAGTTGACCGCACGATCTAAGGAGGTTCTATGATTCCTCTACACCATAGTGTAGAATTTCAGCATCACTTATGGTTGGACGCCCTAGTTACAGCTAGAACTATTGTAGATATTACTTGTGGCAATGGACATGACACAGTATATCTATTGTCACATTGTCATGAAAATTCTCATGTATATGCTATTGATATACAAGAAGTAGCGCTAACAAGGACGAAAGAAAAGCTTTTGAAAGAGCTTCCACAGGCTATAAAACAAGTGGATTTCATATTGGGGTCACATGATAGTGCACTGGAAACACTTCCTGTATCTACTATCGATTTAATGGTAGCTAATTTGGGGTACTTACCGAATGCAGACCATCAAATTATGACACAATCTGTATCAACAATTAAAGCTTTATCAAAGGGATTAGAAAAACTTTCAGTACATGGATTATGTACCATTGTAGCGTATCCTGGAACAGAAACTGGTCGTAAAGAGGCAGAAGATTTAGAAAACTATATAGCTTCTATTAGTCAAAAAGATTTTCACTGCAGTACATGGCGACCATTAAATCAAGCGAATCAACCGCCTATTTTATATATTATTCGTCGGAGGAAATAATGAAACGTTTTCGTTATAATAAGATAAAAGAAATTATTCAAACTAAGGCTATTGAAACACAAGAAGAATTAGCGCAAGCCTTGGTAGAAGAAGGGATTACCGTTACACAAGCAACAGTATCACGTGATATTAAGGAATTGATGTTAATAAAAGTTCCTACAGGGGATGGACGATATCGATATGCCTTATCTCCAGAAGAAAATATTATGTTATCTAGAACACGCATCAATCGCTTGTTCCAAGATTCTATTTTGCGTATTGACCACGTGTTGAATCAAGTCGTATTACATACATTACCTGGTTCTGCGCAGTCAGTAGCCTTTGCTATTGACCATGCAAAATGGCATGAAGTTATAGGTACGATTGCTGGAGATGATACAATTTTATTGATATGTAATTCTGTAGAAAGTGTAGAAATGGTATTGGACCGTATTCAAGACTTAATGAGGGATTAATATGCTAGTACGCATGGGGATTAAAAATTTTGCCCTCATCGAACATATGCAGCTAGAGTTTGCCAAGGGCATCACAATTTTTACTGGAGAAACAGGTTCTGGTAAATCTATATTGATGGATGCGTTTTCTATTCTATTAGGAGAAAGAGCTAGTAGTGAATTTATTCGTCATGAGAAGGATTCTTTTCTGATTGAAGGCGCTTTTGATATTGCAGGAGATACAGCATTACAAGAGCTATTAGTAAATAAAAATATTTTAGTAGAAGAAGATACTTTAATTTTATCTAGAACTTTTAATCGAAACGGTAAATCACAAATTTTAGCTAATGACCAAGTGATTCCATTGAAGGCATTACGTGAAATCGGCACCTATTTAGCAGATATTCATGGTCAATATAGTAACCAACAGCTCTTATTACCGGATACACATCATATCTATTTAGATACGTATAATGATGATGCTACGAAGGCTTATGAAAATTACGTAGTAGCCTATACTGACTATGCCAGTGCAAAGCGACAATTAGAAACATTGCGTGAAGAGTCGGCACAAAGAATTCGTGAATTAGATATGTTGAGGTTTCAGATTGATGAAATTGAAGAAGCCCAATTACAAACTAATGAAGATACAGCTGTATCTGAAGAATTAGAGAGATTAGATAACTATGAGCATCTTCAATCTACAATTTCTAGTTGTTATGATGGTATCTATGGGGGCAGAACTCCTCTTATTGATGGCTTGAATAGTATAACCAATGAAGTGACTGATCTTGTAAAATATGATAAGGATATGGAAGAAATAGCTGAGTTATTGCGATCTGCGTATTATCAATTAGAAGAAGCTGGACAAGCTTTAGATAGATACCGTGATTCCATTAGCTATGACGAAGAACGCTATTTTTACTTACAAGAGAGAGACACGCTTATATACAATTTAAAACGTAAATATGGAGACACTATTGAAAAAATATTAGCCTTTGAAGAAATGGCACAAATGCGATTAGAATTACTAGAATCAGAGGAAAGTGAAGAATCGCAGTTAGTGGAACGCGTGGAAACCTTACAAACACAAGCGGTACAAGCTTTAGAAAGGCTTACAAAAATACGTTATGCTCATCATAAAGAGATTACTGATGCCTTACAGCAAAACTTAACTCAGTTAGGTATGCCAAAGGCAAAGTTAGAATTTGTCATAGAAGGTACTGAGATTTTATCTCCTTTGGGAGCGAGCCGGATAGAGCTATTGTTTTCTGCCAATGCAGGGGAAGCTTTATTACCACTACATAAAGTTGCCTCTGGCGGTGAATTAGCGCGTATCGCCTTAGCTTTTAAATCCGTATTTAATAAAGCAACTCGTAAGACATTAGTATTTGACGAAATTGATGTAGGTATTAGCGGTGATATAGCCTTACAAGTGGCTAAACAAATTCTACAGTTAAGTTCTGGTAATCAGGTATTCTGTATTACGCACTTACCACAAACAGCAAGCGTGGCAAAACAACATTATCATCTACGCAAGGTAGAAGAAGAAGGTCGAACTATTTCTAAAGTTACCATCCTTTCAGAAGAGGAACGTGTTGCACAAATTGCCCGTATGATGTCAGGCCAATCTTTCTCAGATACAGCCTTAGAAACAGCAAAAGAAATGATTCAATACTTTCAACAGGAATTACTCTAGGAGGAACAATGAAAGTTTTAGTAAATGGAGCAGCTGGCAAAATGGGCCGTGAGGTTCTAAAAGCTGTTCATAATGATACAGAGTTAACCTTAGTGGGGGGGGTAGATCCTAGCCATGGAGGTAAAGATGTTAGTGAATTTATGGGCACTAGTCCTTTAGACTGTAAAATCTACAGTCAATTAGAGGAAGCTATTGAAGCCGTACATCCAGATGTGATTGTGGACTTTACAACACCAGCCATTATTTTTGAAAATGCAAAACTTATGCTAACAAAAGGAATTCACGTTGTGATTGGTACAACTGGTCTTACAGAAGCACAGCGCCAAGAATTAGATTCCATTGGTAGAGCACATAATGCGAATTGTTTGGTAGCTCCTAATTTCTCGTTAGGTGCAGTGATGATGATGAAAACGGCAGCGGAACTAGCTCCGTATTTTCCAGATGTGGAGATTATTGAATTACATCATAATCATAAATATGATGCACCTTCTGGTACAGCTGTATTAACGGCTAAATTGATCAATGATGCAAAACAAAAAGCCAATGTGAAAGCTGCTGAAGATTTAACTCGTGAGAGTCTACCAGGTGCTCGAGGTGCTAAGGTGGATGATGTGACAATTCACAGTGTCCGTTTGCCAGGTTATGTGGCACATCAAGAAGTTATTTTTGGTGGATATGATGAAACATTGGTGATTCGTCATGATTCATTAAGTCGCTTATCCTTTATGCCTGGTGTGGTATTAGCTTGTAAAAAAATCAAAGATTTTGCAGGCTTAACTTATGGATTAGAACATTATTTATAATTCTATATTCTATATAATTCTTGCTAAAGAAAAACTTAAATAGTATAATACATATAACTATACATTAAGTTATTAATATTAAGGAGTCACTATGAGAAAACCTCATTTAGCCATATTAGGTGCTACTGGTGCAGTAGGACAAGAGTTTATTACATTAATTGAAGAACGTAAATTTCCTTATGAAAGCATTAAACTATTAGCATCTGCTCGTTCTGCGGGTAAAGTTTTAACAGTAGATGGAAAAGAGTATGTGGTGGAAGAGGCAAAACCAGAATCTTTTGAAGGTGTAGATATTGCTTTATTTGCAGGAGGTTCTATTTCTAAAACATTGGCTCCAGAAGCTGCTAAACGTGGTGCTATTGTTATCGATAACTCCAGCGCTTTCCGTATGGATCCAGACGTTCCATTAGTAGTACCTGAAGTAAACCCAGAGGATATTGATACACATAAAGGTATTATTGCTAATCCTAATTGTTCTACTATTATCATGGCTTTAGGATTAAAGCCATTGCATGACTTATCTCCTATTAAACGTGTTGTTGTCAGCACATACCAAGCTGTATCTGGCGCTGGCAAAGAGGGGATTGAAGAATTAGATTCCCAAGTAGCTCAACATGTTGCAGGGGAAGATATGGTAGCTAATTTATTACCTACAGGCTCTATGGACAAACATTATCCAATCGCTTTTAATTTAATTCCGCAAATTGATGTATTCATGGAAAATGGATACTCTAAAGAAGAAATGAAAATGGTATTGGAAACACAAAAGATTTTCCATGATGATACTATTGCTGTAGTACCGACTACAGTACGTGTACCAGTATATCGCTCTCATTCTGAATCTGTATTAGTAAAGACAGAGTCTCCAGTATCTGTAGAAGATTTCAAAGCTGCTTGTGAAAAATTCCCTGGTTTACGTGTGAACGATAATCCAGCAGCACAAGAATATCCAATGCCTTTATATACATCGAATCAAAATGATTGTGAAATCGGCCGCATTCGTAAAGATTTATTTAACGAGCATGCTATGAATTTTTGGATTGTAGGAGATCAAATTCGTAAGGGTGCTGCATTAAATGCATTACAAATTGCAGAATACTTGGTAGAACATCAATCTTTCTAATCATATATTTCAGGGGGTGCTAAGATGACAACATTTGGAAATATCTTAACAGCAATGATCACTCCTTTTACTGACGATGGTCATGTAAATTTTCAAGAAGCACTACGTTTAGCCGGATACTTATTAGATAATGGGTCTGATGGGTTAATTGTATGTGGCACTACTGGTGAAGGTCCAAATATTGATGATCGTGATAAACTTGAGCTATTTACATTAATCGCTAAAGAGTATGGTCATCGTGCTAGCATTATTGCGAATACAGGTAGTAATTCTACTAAAAAATCGATCGCTTTAACGAAGGCTGCTAGCCATACTGGTGTTCATGGCGTGATGGCTGTGGTACCATATTATAACAAACCCAATCAAGAAGGTTGTTATTTACATTTTAAAGCAGTTGCAGACAGTACTGATTTACCCGTTATGCTATATAATGTACCGGGTCGAACAGGTGGTCGTATAGAACCACAAACAGTAGCTAGATTAGCTAAAGAATGCCCTAATATTACATCTATTAAAGAAGCTACAGGTGATATTAGTATTACTCAACAAATTCGTGCATTACTACCAAGTGATGATTTCATGATTTATTCTGGTGATGATGCATTAACATTAGATGTGATACAAAATGGAGGAGCCGGTGTTATTTCTGTGGCCGCACATATTGTAGGAAATGAAATGCAAGAGATGATAGGATTATTCAGACAAGGAAAGGTAAAAGAAGCAAGAGTTATTGAGCTATCCTTGGTACCTATCTTAAAAGCTATGTTTATTACCACAAATCCTATTCCTGTAAAATATGCGATGAAGCAATTAGGATTTATAACAGGGCCATTACTATTACCATTATGTGATCCATCTGTAGAAGAAGCGCAGATCATCGATGCAGCTATAGAATCATATAAACAATAAAAATTTAAAAAGAAAAAGATAGTAGTCTTATTAAAGACTACTATCTTTTTCTTTATTATATTAGATTAAATATGGTCACGAATGAGCCCAATCACTCGACCTTCAATCACACAATTACGTGTGATGATAGGCTCAAACTCTTCGTTTTCTGGCATTAAACGAATATGGTCAGACTCTTTATAAAAGCGTTTTACAGTGGCTTCATCATCAATTCGAGCAACTACGATATCCCCATTGTTGGCAGTGGATTGATTGCGAACGATAAGCAAATCACCTTCATACATACCGATATCGCGCATGGATTCGCCACGAACACGTAATAAGAAGCATTCAGAGCTACCTAATAGAGCAGTAGGTAATACGAACTCATCTTCACGGTTTTCAATAGCTGTTACAGGAAGACCTGCTTGTACAGTTCCAATCAAAGGGACACGACGAAGGCCAGCCTCTAAAAAATTAAATTCAGGGCTTGACGTAACTTCGTGAGTTTCTTCATCCATTTCTAAAGCAGGTACATCAGGCATATTTACAACGGTAATAGAGCGATTTTTATTCGCATCACGAGTAATATAGCCAAATTTTTCTAATGTATTTAAATGACTTTGAACAGTAGAAGTGGAGCTTAACCCCATATGATCGCCAATTTCACGAACACTTGGGCAGCGATAGCGCTGTTGTAAACTTTCAATAATAAAATCTAATATTCTTTGTTGTTTGCTATTTATATCAGTGGCAGGACGTCTCAAGGGAATAACCTCTCATTCTACAGTATTATGGAATTTAATTTATATAAACC